>JALVNE010000195.1 GCA_027026755.1 Sedimenticola sp.
CCGCTACCTGCTCGGGGATGGCTTGGGCCAGGGCGCCCATGGGGGTGGGTTGAGCGCCGTGCAGACCCACATGACCAACACCCTGAACACGCCGGTGGAAGTGCTGGAGCAACAATATCCCCTGCGTGTGCGCCGCTATGCCATACGCCGGGGTTCCGGCGGTGCGGGACAGCGTTATGGCGGCGATGGCCTGGTGCGGGAATTCGAGTTTCTCGACGCGGCAGAAGTCTCCCTGCTCACCGAGCGCCGTCGCCATGCGCCTTGGGGCCTGGCCGGGGGAAAGCCCGGCCAGCCAGGCCGGAACCTGCTCAATGGCGAAGAACTGCCCGGCAAGTGCCACAGACATCTGAAACCGGGCGATGTACTGCGTGTCGAAACCCCCGGCGGTGGGGGGTATGGACGCCCCAAGGGCCAAGGAGAATAACCAGAATGTGCGGCATCTGTGGTGAACTGCGTTTCGACGGTCAGGCGGCGGATCTGACGGCCATCGGCCGCATGACGGAACGCCTGCGCCCCCGGGGGCCGGATCATGGCGGCAGCTATTCGGATGGGGAACTGGGTTTTGGACACCGGCGCCTGTCCATCATCGACCTGTCGGAAAAATCCAACCAGCCCCTGGTGGACCAGGAACTGGGTCTGGCCCTGGTGTTCAACGGCACCATCTACAACTACCGGGAGCTGCGCCGGGAGCTTCAGCAACGCGGTTATCATTTCTTTTCCGACGGTGATTCGGAAGTCATTCTAAAGGCCTACCGCGAATGGGGTGAGGATTGTCCCCAGCACCTGCATGGCATGTTTGCCTTCGCCGTGTGGGACATGCGTGACAAAATCCTGTTCCTGGCCCGGGACCGCTTTGGCATCAAGCCCTGCTACTGGAGCCGGGATGACCTGCGTTTCCGCTTTGCCTCCAGCCTGCCGGCTCTCCTGGCCGGAGGGGGCGTAGATACTTCCCTGGACGCGGCCGCCCTGCATTTTCAGTTCACCCTGCACGGCGTGGTGCCCGCGCCGCGCACCATTCTCAGGGGCGTGCGCAAGCTGGAACCGGCGACCTGGCTGAAGCTCCATGCCGATGGCTGGGAACAGCAGGGGCGTTACTGGGCGCTGGATGCCACCCGCCCGGATAAATCATTGAGCGAGGCAGCCTGGGTGGAGGCCACCCATGAACGCCTGCGGGCCGCCGTGGCCAAACGCAACGACATTGCCGACGTACCTGTGGGCGTGCTGCTCTCCGGTGGCCTGGATTCCAGCCTGCTGGTGGCCCTGCTGGCGGAGCTGGGCAAGAGTGATCTGCACACCTACAGCATTGGTTTCGAGGACCAGCCGGAAGAATCCGGCAACGAGTTCGAGTATTCGGATCAGGTGGTGGACCGTTACCGGCCCCATCATCACAAGATGCTGGTGCCCAACGACCAGGTGCTGGCCCGCCTGCCCGAGGCCGTGGACGCCATGGCCGAGCCCATGTTCGGCCAGGACGCCGTGGCCTTCTACCTGCTTTCTGAACAGGTATCCCAGAGCATCAAGGTGGTGCAGTCCGGCCAGGGGGCGGACGAGGTCTTTGGCGGCTATTTCTGGTTCCAGAAAATCATGGAAGATAACCAGGGCGACTGTGCCGACCGCCTGCGGCGCTACTATTTCGACCGGGATCACGAAGAATTTCTGAACATGGTACAGGACAGTTTCCGGGTGGACGATGTCACCGGCGACTACATCCGCGAAGCCCTGAACGCCGCGGGCGCCGACCAGTGCATCGACGCCGTGCTGCGCCTGGATGCCACCACCCTCATCGTGGACGACCCGGTGAAGCGAGTGGACAACATGACCATGGCCTGGGGCCTGGAGGCCCGGGTGCCTTTTCTCGATCATGAACTGGTGGAACTGGCCGCCCGCTGTCCGCCCCAGATCAAGTTCCAGTCCGGGGGCAAGCACCTGCTCAAGCGCGTGGCCCGGGGCATTGTGCCAGATGCCGTCATCGACCGGCCCAAGGGCTATTTCCCCATGCCGGCCCTGAAGTATGTGCGCGGTGAATTCCTGGCGTTCATGCGCGATATCCTGGATTCCCGGGCCTGCCGGGAGCGGGGGCTGTACCGCCGCAAATACGTGGAACGCCTGCTGTCAGCGCCGGAAATGCACCACACCCGCATCCAGGGCAGCAAGCTCTGGCAACTGGCTCTGCTGGAGTTCTGGCTGCAGCGGCATGTGGATGGAATATAGGCCCTCATCCATTAACTCCCTCCTCCGCATGGGGGGCGTCACCCTGTATCGGCTTGGCATGGAAGTGCTCCCTCCTCCCCCGCGCGCGGGGGAGGGTTGATTTCATTCAGGAGGTTATCGGCATTCCGTATCGCTCCCTCCCCCCGCGCGCGGGGGAGGGTTGGGGAGGGGGTATACCGAACCATGCCGGCAGCGGCTGATTCCCGGGAGAATATCGGGTTGGTCAGGCGCAGGCAGGGGAGTAGAATCCTTCCTTGAAATCCAGGAACAGAGCGCCCATGTCTCATGTTCCGAGAATCCGAACAGAGTGAGAACAGAACCATGGACCCATTGGAAAGAATCAAAGAACAGGTGGAAAACAATCCCATCATCATCTACATGAAGGGCACGCCCCAGTTTCCCCAGTGCGGTTTTTCCTCCCGCGCGGCGGCGGCTTTGCAGGACTGCGGCGAAAAGTTTGCTTACGTGAACGTGTTGGCGGATCCCGAAATCTTCGAGAACCTGCCCAAGTTTGCCGATTGGCCGACCTTTCCCCAGGTGTACATCGATGGGGAGTTGATTGGAGGCTGTGACATCACCCTGGAAATGCACGCCAGTGGTGAACTGCAGAAAATGGTCAAGGAAGCCGCGAAGAAGTGGCCTGCGGAGGAGTCCTCCGAAGGCTGAACCCGAAACAACCGGCTGTTTGCGAAAAAAGGCGGGGTGTCTGCTTTCATTTATGGACTGATGACCAGGTTTACGCTGGCGGCAGTTCTGTTGACGTGGCCTTTCCTGACCCTGAATTGCCGGCCAGCAGGGTCAGTTCCCGCCAGCGGTTGACGATGATGCAGAACAGCTCTGCGGTCTTGCGCGTATCGTACAGGGCCGAGTGGGCCTCGCCATTGTCCCAGTCCATTCCCGCAGCGGCGGCGGCTTTGGCCAACACGGTTTCACCATAGGCCAGCCCCGCCAGGGATACGGTGTCGAAAGTGCTGAAGGGATGGAAGGGATTACGCTTGATACCGGTTCTTTCCACCGCGGCATTGAGAAAGCCAAGGTCAAAGAAGGCATTGTGGCCCACCAGCACCGCCCGGTTGCAGTTACTGGCCTTCACCGCCTGGCGCACGGGCTTGAAGATGGTTTCCAGGGCGTCCTTTTCCGGCTTGGCGAAGCGGAAAGGATGGTGGGGATCGATGCCGGTGAAGGCCAGGGCCTTGGGGTCGAGATTGGCCCCGGGAAAAGGCTCCACGTGGACGAAGTGTGCCTCGCCAGGATGCAGAACGCCATTCTCATCCATTTCTATGACGACTGCAGCAATTTCCAGCAGAGCATCAGTATGCGCATCGAAGCCCCCGGTTTCCACGTCCACCACCACGGGTAGAAAACCGCGGAATCGGCGGTCGATGGTCAAAGGCATGGCGCTCATACTCATGTACACAGCATATCCCAAGTGAAAGGACATATGTAAGACGTGCAGACGTGGGGGGCGCCACATCACCTGAATTCATCAAACCGGCAGATTATGAGTTTGCAGGACATTGCTGGTACACTGTTCACCCCCGAAATCGACAGAATCGCATTGTGGAGGCGGCAAGAATGAAGGCAATCGGACACGGCTTGTCCAGGCTCCTGGTCCTTGGGGTGGCGCTGTCGCTGTCCGCTTGTGCCAGTACCGGGGATCCGGACCCCTGGGAACCCTTCAATCGATCCATGTACAAATTCAATGAAAAGCTGGACGAGTACGTGGCCAAGCCGCTGGCCAAGGGGTATCGCGCCATCACGCCGGATCCGGTAGATCGGGGAATCACTCGCTTTTTTGCCAACCTGGACGACGTACAGATGGCGCTGAACAACCTGCTTCAGGGCAAGCCCGGCCTGGCCTTTTCCGATGCCGGGCGGGTGGTGATCAATTCCACCATCGGCCTGCTGGGTTTTCTCGACCCGGCCAGTGACCTGGGCCTGGAGAAACATGAGGAGGATTTCGGCCAGACCCTGGGCAAATGGGGGTTTTCCACCGGGCCCTATCTCGTCCTGCCTGTCATTGGTCCCAGCAACGTGCGGGATGCGGTGGGTTTTGCGGGGGACTGGGTGGTCAATCCCATCTACCGGCGCATCGACAGTGCAACTGTCAGCTGGAGCCTGTACGGGTTGCGTTATGTTGACAGAAGGGCGGATCTGCTTGGCACCAGCCGGGTGCTGGAGTCGGCCGCCATGGATCCTTACAGCTTCGTCAGAGACTCCTACTTGCAGCGTCGTCGCCATCTTGTATCCGACGGCAATGCGCCGGAAGCTTCCGACGATGATTTTTTCGTTGAATAATTCTATGGCTTAAAAAAAGGTTATCGTAAAAAGCGATTGACTATATAAGCAAAAAAGCAAATACTAAAACTCAAGAAAGCCGAGTGGTAATGAGTAGCTTTCGTGGTGGAGACTAATTCGGACTTAGAAGTTGTTCCGGGAGTTTCTCGAGTTATGTTTCATCAAATAGGAGATATTTCCATGAAAAAGATGATCAAAGTTGCAGCAGTCGCAGCCCTGGTAGCTGCTTCCGCATCCGCATCCGCCTGGTGGGGCGGCCCCTGGCGTCATCATACCTGGGACGATGCCTGGGACGATGCCTGGGACGGTTGGGGCGATGGTTCTGGCGATTTCAGCTTCGGTTTCAGCGGCGGCGCCCATGGTTCTGGCTATGGCCGTGGTTACAACCGCTATTATGATCGCTACTATGGTTACTATGGCCCTTGGGGTTATCCTCCCTATGGCTATGCTCCCTACGGCTATGCGCCTTACGCGCCGCCTGCGCCCCCGGCTCCTGCTCAGCCTCAGGCGCCTTCACAGCCTGCCAAGTAAGTCGTAGCGCTTTGGCTAGAAAAGCCGCACCCCTCCGGGGCGCGGCTTTTTTATGTCCAGGGATGGACTGTATGCCGCGAGAGGCCAGGGATGGCCGAAGCGGCGCATGTCCAGGGATGGACTGTATGCCGCGAGAGGCCAGGGATGGCCGAAGCGGCGCATGTCCAGGGATGGAGTGGCAGAAAATTGCTCCTGCATTTTCTGCACTTCCGCCATCCGTGGCGGTCGTATGCCGCGAGAGGCCATGGCACTGGAACTGTTCCTGACAGTTCCAGCATTTCCTCCATCCATGGAGGTCATGGGCCGAAGCGGCGCATGTCCAGTTCGTAGGTCGGGCTTCAGCCCGACGATGGATGCCGCCACAGGGGATGTCGGACTGAAGTCCGATCTACATTCCTGCATTCCCGGCACTTCCGCCATCCCTGGCGGTCGGCAGATAACTGCTCCCTGCGTGATCTGCACTTCCGCCATCCTTGGCGGTTGTTTGCGGCGAGAGGTCAGGGACGGGCGCCCTTTGGTTCTGCTGATGGGAAAGTAGAAGAATTCCACCCTATACTTGAATTGAGAGAAGGCAGACAGTGGGGTTTGTTGCGAATAATCAATGCAAGATATTGTTAATTAAGTGTAATAATACATTGAAAATAATAAATATCTGCCTGATGTAGATTCCCCCTGAGTGAGCAGCATTTATCCGGGGCGGAGCAAGGCAAGAGATCGGCTCTTTCCAACCTTGTATTCGGAAACGCGTGATGGATGCCTATAGCATAGCCAATGTATTGAACCGCATGCCTATTTTCCAAGGTCTGGAGGCGGAACTTTTGTATCTGCTGTCCAGGGGGGGCAAGGAACTCGTGGTGAGCAAGGGTGAACGGGTATTCCAGAAGGGGGACCGGGCCCATGGTTTCTACTTCGTGTTGGAAGGGCGATTCAAGCTCGCGTTCATTTCTTCCCGGGGCACGGAAAAAGTGGTGGAGATCGTTCATCAGAACCAGAGTTTTGGTGAGTCCGTGATTCTGGCCGATGGCATCTGGCCTTATTATTCACAGGCCTTGATGGACAGTCGTCTTCTGCATGTGCCTTCCAGCGCCTTCCTGGAGGTGGTGAGTGCTGATCGCGGGGCAGCGGACATGCTGTTGCGCAACATGGCCCGCCGCCTGTCACAGTTGTTTTCCGACATGGAGGCTTTCTGCCTGCTCACCTCCAGAGAAAGGGTGGTCGGCTATTTGTTGAGGGAGATCGAGCAAAAGCGGCAACGGGGTGATGATGACATGGTAGTGGAACTGCCGGATACCAAGGCTAACACGGCTTCCCTGCTGAACCTGACGCCGGAAACCTTCTCCCGGATCATTCATACCCTGGAACGGGAGGAAATCATCGCTGTCTCCCGGCGCAAGGTCGTGGTGCGGGATCTGTCCCGCCTGCAACAGGGTGGGGGCTGCTGAACCCATATACCTTGTCTGATTCGGGGGTTTTTCCAGGGGCGCGACAAGTGTACATTAGTGCAGCCTAATATTATACTTTACTGATTATTGCCCTGTAAGCTGCCGCGGACTCGAATCATGCTGGACCCCCTTGAATACAACGACCAGGACCTGGGTGGGGTGGAGGTCAAGAACACCACCTGTTACATGTGCGCCTGCCGTTGCGGCATCCGCGTCACCCTGCGTGACGGCGAGGTCCGCCATATCGAGGGCAATCCCGAGCATCCCCTGAACAAGGGGGTGATCTGCGCCAAGGGCGCCTCGGGCATCATGAAGCAGTATTCTCCTGCCCGCCTGACCAAGCCCCTGCTGCGCCGTGCCGATGCCGAGCGGGGTGAGTCGAAGTTCGAGGAGATCTCCTGGGAAAAGGCCTTCGATATCATGGAAGAGCGCCTGGGACGCATCCGCAGGGAAGATCCCCGCAAGTTCGCCCTGTTCACCGGCCGCGACCAGATGCAGGCTCTCACAGGCTTGTTTGCCAAGCAGTTCGGCACCCCGAACTATGCGGCCCATGGCGGCTTCTGTTCCGTGAACATGGCGGCGGGCCTGATCTACACCATTGGCGGGTCCTTCTGGGAATTCGGGGGGCCGGATCTGGAACGGGCCAAGCTGTTCGTGATGATCGGCACCGCCGAGGACCATCATTCCAACCCCATGAAGGTGGAGCTGTCCAAGTTCAAGCGCCGGGGCGGGCGTTTCATCTCCATCAATCCCGTGCGCACGGGATATTCCGCCATTGCCGATGAATGGGTGCCCATCAAGCCGGGCACCGACGGGGCGCTCATCCTGGCCATCATCCGTGAACTCATCCAGCAGGGCCTCTACGACCGGGACTTCCTGGTGCAGTATTCCAATGCCGCGGAGCTGGTCATAGAGGATCCCTCCCGGGACGATCATGGCCTGTTCAAGCGGGTGGAGATGCACATCGAGGAAGGCTGTTTCGATCCCGAGAACAAGCTCTGGTGGGACAGGGATCTGGATATAGCCATGGGCACCCATACGCCGGGCTGCGATCCCTACCTGCTGGGAGAGTTCGAGCTGGAGGACGGTACCAAGGTCAAGCCGGCCTTCCAGCTCCTCAAGGACCGGGTGGAGGACTACACCCCGGAATGGGCAGAAGGCATTACCGGCATTCCCGCCGACACCATCCGCCGCCTGGCCCATGAGATGGGTGTCACCGCCCGGGACCAGAAGATCGAGCTGCCCATTCAGTGGACGGACTGCTGGGGCAACGACCATGACACGGTGAAGGGCAATCCCGTGGCCTTCCATGCCATGCGCGGCCTGGCGGCTCATTCCAACGGCTTCCACAGCATCCGCGCCCTGGGCATACTCATGACCTTGCTGGGCACCATCGACCGCCCCGGCGGTTTCCGCCACAAGGCGCCTTTCCCGCGCCCCATTCCGCCCTGTCCCAAGCCTCCGAAAGGACCCGAGGACGTGCAGCCGGAAACGCCTCTGAATGGCATGCCCCTGGGCTGGCCCGCCGATCCCAATGATTTGTTCGTGGACGAGGACGGCGAGGCGGTGCGTATCGACAAGGCCTTCTCCTGGGAGTATCCCCTCTCCGTGCACGGCCTGATGCACAACGCCATCACCAACGCCTGGCGGGGCGATCCGTACAAGATCGACACCCTGCTGTTGTTCATGGCCAACATGGCCTGGAATTCTTCCATGAACACCAGCAGGGTGCGGGAAATGCTGGTGGACAAGGATGAGAATGGCGATTACAAGATTCCTTTCATCATCGTCGCCGATGCCTTCCAGTCCGAGACGGTGGCTTTTGCCGATCTGGTGCTGCCCGACACCACTTATCTGGAGCGTCACGATGCCATGTCCATGCTGGACCGGCCCATCTCCGAATACGACGGCCCGGTGGATTCCGTGCGCATTCCCGTGGTGCCGCCCCGGGGTGAGTGCAAGCCCTTCCAGGATGTGCTCATCGAGATGGGCAGCCGCCTGAAGCTGCCGGCCTTCGTGGACGAGGAGGGCAGGCGCAAGTTCCGCGACTATCCGGACTTCGTGGTCAATTTCGAAACCTCGCCGGGCTCCGGCATTGGCTTTCTTGCCGGCTGGCGGGGCAAGGGGGGCGAGAAATTTCTCAAGGGCGAGCCCAACCCGCGCCAGTGGGAGATGTACGCCAAGAACAACTGCGTGTTCCACTACAAGCTGCCCCGTTCCTACCAGTACATGCGCAACTGGAACAAGGGCTACCTGGAATGGGCCCGGGCCCATGCCATGACCCGTTACGCCGAGCCCATCACCGTGCATTTGTATTCCGAGGTGCTGCAGAAGTTCCGCCTGGCGGCCCAGGGCAAGCGTCCCGGCAAGCAGCCGCCGGAGCGCCTGCGCAAGCGCATAGAAACCTATTTCGACCCCCTGCCTTTCTACCACGAAACCCTGGAGTCGAAGCTCGTCGACACCCAGACCTATTCCCTGAACGCCCTGACCCAGCGGCCCATGGCCATGTACCATTCCTGGGACAGCCAGAACGCCTGGCTGCGGCAGATTCATACCCACAACTACCTGTTCGTGAACCCGCACCTGGGCAAGGTCAACGGCTTCCATGACGGCGACTGGGTGTGGGTGGAGTCACCCCATGGCAAGGTGCGCTGCATGGCGCGCTTCTCCAATGCCGTGGAGCCGGGCACGGTCTGGACCTGGAACGCCATAGGCAAGGCGGCCGGCGCCTGGGGCCTGATGCCCAGGGCCAATGAATCCCAGAAAGGTTTTCTGCTCAATCATGTGATTTCAGAAGAGCTGCCAGAATGCGAAGCCGGGGAACACATGTCCAATTCCGACCCCGTCACCGGCCAGGCCGCCTGGTTCGATGTGCGCGTAAAGGTGTACAAGGCCGGTCCCGAGGAGCCCGAGATCACGTCACCCCAGTTCGTTCCCCAGAAGCCCGTGCCCGGCCAGCAGGTGCGCCGCGGGCGCTGGCAGGCGTATTTCGCCGGTGTATTCCGCAAGAAGGCAGGTATTTCCAAATGACACAGCTGGCTTTGGTAATCGACTTGAACGTGTGCGTGGGCTGTCATGCCTGCGTGACCTCCTGCAAGGAATGGAACACCTCCGGCTGGGCGGGGCCCCTGACGGATCACCGTCCTTACGACAAGGACCCCACGGGCACCTTTTTCAATCGCGTGCAGACCTTCGAGGTGGGCGAGTTTCCACGTACCGAAACCGTGCATTTCCCCAAGAGCTGCCTGCACTGCGAGGAGCCGCCCTGCGTGCCTGTCTGTCCCACCGGCGCATCCTACAAGCGCGAGGACAATGGCGTGGTGCTGGTGGATTATGACAAGTGCATTGGCTGCAAATACTGCTCCTGGGCCTGTCCCTACGGCATGCGCGAGCTGGACGAGCACCAGAAGGTGATGAAGAAATGCACCCTGTGCATCGACCGCATTGCCAATGACACCCTGCCCGAGGCGGAACGCAAGCCCGCCTGTGTGCTGGCCTGTCCCACCAGCGCGCGTCTGTTCGGTGATGTACATGACCCGGACTCGGAAGTCTCCCTGGCGATTCGGGAGAACGGCGGCTATCAGCTCATGCCCGAGTGGGGCACCAAGCCGGCCAACCATTATCTGCCGCGGCGCAAGACCCGCATCCAGATCTTCGAGGACGAGCTGGAGCGGGCGGACAATCCGCTGAAGAAGGAAGCACCGCTCCCGGCCGCGGAAGGCGAAACCCTGGACGACGTCAGCTTCTGATCAGGTTATTACCCGGAGAATCTCATGCATCCCGCGTTTTCGGTCATTTTTCTCACCACCCTCATCGGCGTGGGCCAGGGACTGTTTCTGGCCCTGGTCACCGGGCAGGTGTATTCCCTGGCCAACCTGCTGCAGCCCCAGGACAGCGTCAGTTTCTACGCCATGGGCTCTGCCCTGAGCCTGGCCTTTCTGGTTGCTGGCCTGTTTGCCTCCTTCTTTCACCTGGGGCATCCCGAGCGGGCCTGGCGGTCGGCGGCAAAATGGCGCACCTCCTGGCTTTCCCGGGAGGTCATCGTGCTGCCCGTGCTGATGCTGTTCATCGCCCTGTATGGCGTGGTGCACTATTTCGGACTGACCCGGCCCCTGTTCGTCATCCGTGGCGTGATTTCCGTGGATGCCAGCCTGATTCTTGGCGTGCTGGGGGCCATTGCCGCCTTTGCCCTGTATTTCTGCACCGCCATGATCTACGCCAGCATCAAGTTCATCGAGGAATGGCACAGCCCCCTGACCCTGATCAACTTTACCCTGTTCGGTCTGGCGTCCGGGTTCATGCTGGCCGCTGCCTTTTCCGCCTGGAGCGGGGTGGATCTGGTGGGTTTCTTCGGCACTTGGGCGGTGATCTTCACCTTTGCCGCCGGCGTGAGCCGCTGGCTTTCCCTGCGGCGCAACCAGCATCTGGTGCACAAGAGCAGCCTGCAGACCGCTATCGGCATTCGCCACAACCATATCGAGCAGAAGTCCCAGGGATTCATGGGCGGTTCCTTCAATACCCGGGAATTCTTCCATGGCGCCTCCGAAGGCACCGTGCGCCTGGTGTATCTGTTTTTCCTGCTGGCGGTGTTCATACTGCCGGTGTTACTGCTCGGAGCTTCCTACTGGCTGGCTTCTCCTTACCTGCCGGTCGCGGCGTTTGTGGTGCAATACTTGGGCCTGATGGCCGAGCGCTGGTATTTCTTTGCCGAGGCAAAGCATCCCCAGAACCTGTACTACCAGTCCATGGCCTGACAGCCTGGCTTCAGCCCGGAATACCGGGTTCGGCCAGGTTGCTTGATATTTCCGGGTTGCCGGGGGAATTTTGTTAGGATGACGGTTGTCTAATGATTTCGATGTCATTGGTTGTATGATTGGTGGTGAGCCAGTCAAAACCGCAGCGTCTTACTCACTCAATTAAATGACGTTGATGTTTATCCGGCGACCAACCATGTCGCCCATGTGTCCGGGTATCAACACACAATATTCCAAGGAGTCATTATCAATGCACACAAAGAAAATACGCCGAATCTTCATCGTACTGCTGTTGCTGGCTTTTCCCCTGAGCCAGGCTTGGGCGGACGATTGCGAGGAGGCGGCGCAGTTGTTCAGGAAGGCCGGCGACAGTGCCAGATTCTTTGACAACAGTTATGGCTATGCCATCTTTCCCAGCATCGGCAAGGGGGGTATAGCCGTGGGTGGCGCCTATGGCGAGGGCTGTGTCTATGCTCAGGGCAGATATGTGGGAAAAGCCACCATGACCCAGGTCAGCATCGGTTTCCAGTTGGGTGGAGAGGCCTATACGCAGATCATCTTCTTCCAGGACAAGCGGGCTTTTGACGAATTCACCAGCGGCAATTTCGAGTTCAGCGCCAATGCTCATGCGGTTGTCATTACCGCGGGAGCATCTGCCAGTGCTTCCACTGCAGGCAATTCAGCCGGCATCAGCGGTGGTCAGCATGACGCCAAGACCATTGGCGACAGTTACAACAAGGGCATGGCCACCTTTGTTATTTCCAAGGCCGGGCTGATGTACGAAGTGTCTGTTGCCGGTCAGAAATACAAGTACCAGCCTCTTGGTAACTAACTTTCATGAGGGGGCAGCCCCACACCCCAGATCATGGAAATTCCCTCTCCCCCTCGGGGGAGAGGGTTAGGGTGAGGGGGGGTGCCGAGTGTATTTCCACATTAACCGTAACGCGGAAAGTCTTCATGTCATTGCGGCTGTACGGCGTTCCTTGTTTGGTAGCGCTCTGAACCATGAGAAAACTGATTCTTTTCCGCCATGGCAAATCCGACTGGGATGCCGATTTCCGCAGCGACCATGAGCGGCCGCTGAACGGACGGGGCACCCGGGCGGCCCGCTTGATGGGAAAGTTGCTGGCGCGCACGGGTGAACAACCGACACTGGTCGTTTCCTCCACGGCCACCCGCGCCGCCACCACGGCGCAACTGGCCATGAAGGCCGGCAACTGGCATGCCGAATACCGCCGGGACAGGGGACTGTATGCGGCTTCTCCGTCTTCCATGCTCGAGTACATACGGCAGCTCCCTGACCATCATGGCAGCATCATGCTGGTGGGGCATGAACCCACCTGGTCGGGTCTGGTGTCCGCCTTCACCGGGGCACAGGCGCGCATGCCCACGGCGGCCATGGCCTGTATACGGTTTTCTGTCGGGCGTTGGCATGATCTGAGGTTTGGCGGTGGTGAACTCCTGTGGCTGCTCAAGCCCCGGCTGTTCGAGAACTTTCCCCTGTAAAGGAAGCTCCAGCCCTTGCCTGTGAACAAGCCCGAACTGCTTTCTCCTGCCGGCACCCTGCGCAACATGCGCTATGCCTTTGCCTATGGCGCCGATGCCGTGTATGCCGGCATGCCACGCTACAGCCTGCGGGTGCGCAACAACGATTTTTTGCACGAGAACCTGGCCACGGGGATTGCCGAGGCCCATGCCCAGGGGCGGCAGTTTTTCGTGGCGGTGAATGTCATGCCCCACGGCGCCAAGTTGGGCACCTTCCTCGATGATATCCGTCCTGTGGTGGAAATGGGGCCGGACGCCTTCATTATGGCCGACCCCGGGCTCATCATGCAGGTGCGCGAAACCTGGCCGGAGCTGCCGGTGCATCTGTCCGTTCAGGCCAACACCATGAATGCCCTGAGCGTGAAATTCTGGCAGCGGCAGGGACTGACCCGGGTCATCCTGTCTCGGGAGTTGTCCCTGGACGAGATCGAGGAGATCCGTCAGGAATGTCCGGATATGGAGATCGAGGTATTCGTTCACGGCGCCCTGTGCATCGCCTATTCCGGGCGCTGCCTGCTGTCCGGTTATTTCAATCACCGGGATGCCAATCAGGGGACCTGCACCAACGCCTGCCGCTGGGAATACCGCATGAATGAAGCGCCCGGCGTGGCGGTGGCGGACATGGGGCGGCATCCCAAGGCAGACCAGGTCTATTATATCGAGGAGCCCAACCGGCCCGGCGAGTTCATGCCCATCGAGGAGGACGAGCATGGTACCTACATCATGAACTCCCGGGACCTGCGCGCCGTGGAGCATGTGCAGCGCCTGGTGGAAATTGGCGTGGACTGTCTGAAGATAGAAGGGCGCACCAAGTCCCATTACTACACCGCTCAGGTCACCCAAATCTATCGTCAGGCCATAGACGACGCCGTCGCCGGACGGCCTTTCGATACCCGGCTCATGGGCGCGCTGGAAAGTCTGGCCAACCGCGGTTACACGGATGGTTTTTTCCAGCGCCACGAAACCCACGAGCTGCAGAACTACCGTCAGGGCGCCTCCATGGCCAGCCGCTCACAGTTCGTGGGCGAGATTCTGGAACAGCAGGACGGCTGGGCGCTGGTGGAGGTGAAGAACAGGTTTGCCGTCGGAGATCGCATGGAACTCATCAGCCCCCGGGGCAATTCCGGCTTTCGCCTGGAAGCCATGACCGACAGGGAAGGCAATCCCCTGGAGGTGGCGCCGGGAAGCGGCTGGCAGGTGCGGATTCCCCTGCCGGAACAGGCAGCGGCCTTCTCCCTGCTCACCCGGGAACTGGGGTGATCGGGAAAGCATCCTGACCCCTCCCTGGCGCCGCGCTCACCGCCGAAAAGGCAACCCTGTTTTTTTCAGGAGTTAAGGCATATCAAGGACAGCTTCTTCCTGAAACACTATAAAGTTCTTTTGACAGCAGAAAAATCAACTGTTACCAGGCCGGGAGGATGGATCGTGATAACGCCAATAATATCGAAATGGTTTTTCAGAAGCCTGTTATGGGCCTGCCTGATTTTCCCGTCATGGACCTGGGCTGAAGAACCTGCGGAGCCCATTCCCACTGGCGGCGTGGACGTGGGTATTTCCGAGTACAGGGATATAGGCAACCGCGGTGAGGTGGACAATCCTGTCACCGAGCTGGACAAGGACAAGCAGCGTAAGTTCACCACGGATCACACCAAGCTCAAGGAGTTGCAAGGCCCCTTCAACAGCGGCCCGGAAGTGACCCGCGCCTGCCTGGGCTGCCATAACACGGCCGGCCACCAGTTCATAAAGAACAAGCACTGGACCTGGAGTTACACTCACCCGGTGACCGGCCAGAAACTGGGCAAGAGCATCCTCATCAACAACTTCTGCACCAACGCCCGGGGTAACGAAGGCATGTGTGCCCAGTGTCATGCCGGTTACAACATGAAGGACAGCAACTACGATTTCACCAACGAGGAGAACATCGATTGCCTGGTCTGCCATGATGCCACGGGTACCTACTACAAGCTGCCGCCTACCCGGGGCAACAAGGCCTGCGCCGTCATGTTCGAAGGCAAAAAACCCATCGACTGGGTGAAGGTGGCCCAGAACGTGCGTCTGCCGGCGCGCAGCAATTGCGGCACCTGCCATTTCTTTGGTGGTGGTGGCGACAACGTCAAGCATGGTGATCTGTCTTCCGTGTTGTTCCATCCGCCCCGGGACGTGGACGTGCATATGTCCGAGGACGGCGAAAACTTTGCCTGCATCATCTGCCACGTGGGTGAAGGGCACGAATGGGCTGGCAGCCGTTACAACATGATCGCCAAGGACGAGAAGGAACATGCACGTCCCAAACCGGGCATGGAGCGGGAGACCGCCACCTGCGAAAGCTGCCATGGTGATAAGCCTCATCCCCTGAGCGTCAAGGGCCTGAAGCTCAACGACCATGTGGATCGGGTGGCCTGTGAGAGCTGCCACATCCCGGCCTTTGCCCGCGGGGGCGTGGCCACCAAGGTGGACTGGGACTGGACCACCGCCGGGCGCACCCGTAACGGGGAAGGCTACAGGGAGGAAGGCTACCAGCAGGGTAATGGCGAGTGGCGCCATACCTACAAGTCCATCAAGGGCAGCTTCAAATACGCCGAGAATGTGGTGCCTGTCTATCGCTGGTTCAATGGGGTGATGCGCTACACCACCATAGAAACGCATTTCGATCCCAGCAAGCCTGTGGACATCAATCATTTCAGTGGTGATCCCGGCGACCCGAACTCCCGTATCTGGCCTTTCAAGCGCATGCACACCAAACAACCCTATGACAAGGGCAACAACACCCTGGTGTACATGCACCTGTGGGGGGACGACGATGCGGCCTTCTGGGGCAACTATGATTTTGCCAAGGCCATCAAGGTTGGCATGGAGAAGAACGGCATTCCCTATAGTGGTGAATATGGTTTCGTGGACACCTATTCCTGGTGGCCCATCAACCACATGGTGGCGCCAAAGGAAAACGCCCTGGCCTGTGATGAATGCCACGCGAAACAGGGACGCCTGGCGGAGGTGAAAGGTTTCTACATGCCGGGTCGGGATGCCCCCCGCTGGCTGGATATACTGGGCCTGTTGATGGTGGTGGGTTCCCTGGGCGGCGTGGCCGGTCACGGCCTGCTGCGCATCTTCATGGCCGGAAGGAGGAAAGACTGATGCCTGTACGCAGTGTAAAGATTTTCAGTGGTTTCGAGCGCTTCTGGCACTGGACCCAGATGGCCATTATCTTCATGTTGTTGTTCACTGGCCTGCGTATCCATGGCGTGCATGAACTCATCAGTTTCGATCAGGCCGTGGAGCTGCACACCTGGGGCGCCATCGCCCTGATGCTGCTGTGGGTGTTCGCCATCTTCTGGCATTTGACTACCGGCGCCTGGCGCCACTACCTGCCCACGATGAACGGCCTGTGGCCTGTGGCGCGCTATTACGCCTGGGACATCTTCAAGGGCAAGCCCCATCCCTACCGCAAGCACTTCTGGCGCAAGCACAACCCCCTGCAGGCCATGACCTATGCGGCCCTGAAACTCATGCTGTTTCCCGCCATTTGGGTGTCTGGCTTGGCCTACCTGTTCTACAACTACTGGCAGGGGGGTATCAGCAGTCCCTGGCTGTACTGGGTGGCCAATATCCATGTGTTCAGCGCTTATGCCATCCTGAGTTTCGTCATTATCCACGTGTATATGCTCACCACCGGCGATTCCTTCCGTCACCATGTCACGCCCATGATCACCGGCTATGACGAAGTGGAACTGACGGATGCCGAGTTGGCCTATCTGGAGCAGGACGAGCCCGACCGGATCAAATGACATAGGGTTCCTGAATGAGAGCAGGACGTGGATGATACGGCTTTCAATGCTGTAGAATGCCTATCGCAAATCTCCCAGGGATGGACTTTTACGACATCCTCCCAGGGAGGAAAGGAAGGAAAAGTTTCCATGATCCGTGGCGTGTCCCAAGGCTTGGTCTGGGAACCAATCAAAAACGACATGATCGACTACGAAGAATACGAACAACAGTGCGAACTGATTCGTAAAGAGAACCAGGTTATTCTTGATGCCTTTGAGTCCTGGTTATTAACCCGGCACCAATATAGGTGAAGCCCCCACTCATTGATAGTAAAGGCAGGCGTGATGCACTGTCCGCCAGTCTGCGTTATCAGGTTTTGCTGTAGAATGACTACAGCGGCAATCTGAAGCCGTGCTGGCGAACAGTGCATCACGGCTGAGCGTCATCTATATTGATGCCGGGTTAATAATACAAAAGAATAGCCAGAGTGGGTTGCAACCGTGAGAAGATATGACGATCCTTCTGTCGATATAGACAACGTGTGGCAGTGGTGAGCCGATAATCCATCTGTCAGGCGGTTTTTGCACGTACTTGAGCCTGGCAGGATACCTCAGGTGTGATGCTTTTCCCTTAATTCATAAGGTTGGCAGTGTCTCTGCAACAGGGATGCTGTCAGTCCAAAGCCTGCAATAAATTAATGATTTATAAAATCTAGGAGTAGTAACGGATGTCGAAGAAACGGGTGTTTTCCTTTACCGAAGGTGATGGCAAGAACAAACAACTATTGGGTGGCAAGGGCGCCAATCTTTGCGAGATGACCCAGATTGGTCTGAATGTGCCGCCGGGATTCGTGGTTTCCACCGAAGCCTGCCTGGAGTATCTGGAAAGCGATTCCGATGAACTGCCTGCCGGGCTGATGGACGAGATCCGCGAGCAAATGCAGGCCGTGGAGGCAGCCACGGGAAAAGAATTCGGCGACGCGGAAAACCCGCTGCTGGTGTCCGTGCGCTCAGGCTCTGCCATGTCCATGCCCGGCATGATGGACACCATTCTTAACCTGGGACTGAATGAAAAAACCCTTCAGGGGGAGATCCGTCAGACCGGGGACGAGCGCTTCGGCTACGATTCCTACCGCCGCTTCATCCAGTTGTTTGGCAAGGTGGCCTTGGGCATTGCTGACGAATTGTTCGATGAGGAATTCAATCAGGTCAAGGAAAGCGCCCATGTCACAGAAGACGTGGGATTGTCGGCGGAGGATCTGAAGGAGATCAGCCAGCGATTCCTCAAGGTGGTGGAGCAGGCCACGGGCAAGCCCTTTCCCGAAGATCCTTTCGAGCAACTGGAAATTGCCGTCAAGGCCGTGTTCCGCTCCTGGATGGGCAAGCGCGCCGTGGACTACCGCCGCGAGTTCAACATCACCCCGGATATGGCCAATGGCACGGCAGTGAATGTTTGCACCATGGTGTTTGGCAACCGCGGCAATGATTCGGCCACGGGCGTGGCCTTCACCCGCAATCCCGCCACCGGCGAGAACAAGCTCTATGGCGAGTATCTGGTCAATGCCCAGGGCGAGGACGTGGTGGCGGGCATACGCACGCCCAAGCCCATCGACCGCCTGGCCGATGAGATGCCGCAGATGGCCAAGGAAATCGAGGAACTGCGCCAGAAGCTGGAAGCCCATTACCGGGAGGTACAGGATTTCGAGTTCACCATCGAACGCGGTACCCTCTATTGCCTGCAGACCCGCAACGGCAAGATGAATGCCACCGCCATGGTGCGCACCTCCGTGGAAATGGAGCGGGAAGGGCTCATCGACCGCAAGCAGGCCCTGTTGCGCATCCGGCCGGAGGATCTGGAGCAGATGCTCTATCCGCGTCTGGATCCCAACGCCCGGGTTACGCCCCTGGCCCAGGGCCTGCCGGCCTCCCCCGGCGCGGCCAGCGGCCATGTGGTCTTCGATGCCGATCGGGCCGAGGCGGAAGGCCGCAAGGGCCGGGATGTGATCCTGCTGCGCGAGGAAACCAAGCCCGAGGACATCCACGGCTTTTTCGCCTCTCGGGGCATACTCACCAGCCGTGGTGGAAAAACCTCTCATGCCGCCGTGGTTGCGCGGGGTATGGGTAAGCCCTGTGTGGCCGGGGCGGAAGGCATTTCCGTGGATGTGCAGCTGCGCGAAGCCTTTGTGGGCGATACGGTCATCCACGAGGGCGATCTCATCACCATAGATGGCACCAGCGGCAAGGTGTATCTGGGAGCTGTTCCTACCGTGGACGCGGATTTTTCCGCAGAGCTGAATATCCTGCTGGGCTGGGCGGATGAAACCGCGCGGCTGACGGTGATGGCCAATGCCGATACGGCGGTGGATGCCGACCGCGCCCTGAAATACGGGGCCAAGGGCATCGGCCTGTGCCGCACCGAACGCATGTTCAATGCCGTGGAGCGTCTGCCCGTGGTCATCGAGATGATCATGGCCGAAACCACCGAGCACCGCCGCCAGGCCCTGGAGAAACTGCTGCCCATGCAGCGCCAGGATTTCCAGGAACTGTTCGAGGTCATGGCGCCTCATCCTGTGACCATCCGCCTCCTCGATCCACCCATCCATGAGTTCCTGCCTTCCGAGCAGCAGCTCAAGGACGATCTGCAGTACCTGCAGCAGCTGCGCGATTCGGTGCGTGGCCTGGAAGTGATGTCTGGTACCCTGTCCTTGCTGAAGACAGGGGATGCGGAGAATGAAGAAGTCTTTATCCCGCCGATGGTAGAGTCACACCAGGTGGAAGAAGCTATCGCCAAGAAAGAAACCATGCTCAAAAAGGTGCGTGCCCTGTACGAAACCAACCCCATGCTCGGACACCGGGGCGTGCGCTTGGGCATCACCTTCCCGGAGATCTACGAGATGCAGATCCGGGCAATCCTTGAAGCAGCCATGGAATGCGACAAGAAAGGGCTGGAGATTCATCCCAAAATCAAGGTGCCCCAGGTCTGCACCGCCCAGGAACTGTTGTACGTGAAGGAAATCGTGGATCGGGTGAGCGGTGAGCTGGAAAAAGAGCTTGGCCACAAGCTTGAATTCCAGTTTGGCACCATGATCGAGGTGGTGCGCGCCTGTATGCGAGCAGACAGTCTGGCTGAGCAGGCGAATTTCTTCTCCTTTGGCACCAACGACCTGACTCAGGCCGTCTTTTCTTTCTCCCGTGAGGATGCCGAGAACAAGTTCCTGCCTTTGTACAACGAAAGAGGCATATTGCAGGACAATCCTTTCGACGTGTTGGATGAAAAAGGCGTGGGAAAGCTCATGGAACTGGCGGTGCAATGGGGCCGGAATCAGCGTTCTGATCTGGTGGTTGGCATCTGTGGGGAACATGGTGGGCATCCGCGTTCCATCCATTTCTGCCATCGCATTGGCCTGGATTACGTCTCTTGCTCCGCGCCCCGTATCCCCGTGGCGCGCCTGGCGGCGGCCCATGCGGCCTTGTGTGAGGACTGCTGAACAGTTGCTTATTCAGGCCGGGGAATGCCGTGGTTTCTTCCCTGGCCTGAATGAACGTAAAAATCTTGACAGACGATTCGGGGCGATGAAGAGACGCCGCCTGTAGGTCGGGCTTCAGCCCGACAATCCACCGTTGTGTGTCGGACTGAAGTCCGACCTACAGTCATAACGTGGCTTAGTGTCGCGGCTCAGTCTGTATTTTCGCGGTGAACCGGCGGGAAGCAGTCCGAGGGAATATCCGGCTTCAGGCCGAAATCCCGCAGGGATACATCCAGGGCGCATTGTCCCTGAAGCATATGCAGCAGCGGAGGGCGAGGGTCGTTGTCGTGAACCCGCTCGCAGGCTTCCACGCACTGCATGCACTGGGTGCAGGTGAACATCTTGCGCTTGATGCTGCGCGGCTTGAGGCGCATGGGGCAGGCGTGTTCACAGGAAGCGTCACAGTCCGCGCACTGGGCCGAGCGGGCCCGGTCGAAGCCCACCACCAGGGCTTTCTTGTTTCCCATCCACACCAGGCTCTGGGCCAGGCCGATGACACAGCCGAAACGGCAGAACAAATGGCGGGCGAAGCTGAACTCGATGATGAACAACAGCGTGGCTACGCCGATGAACAGGGTCTGGTTGCGGGTCAGGCTCAGATGGAAGAGGTTGTAGTAGATCTCTTTCGGCGGCAGGAGATAGGTGATGAGCACCACCGCCCAGAGGAAGGAGAAGCCCAGGATGAGTAGTGCCGTCAGCCACCACCATCTGCGATCCACGGGCACGCAGCTGCCGTCCGCCTGCTGTTCCGGCAGGGCTTCCCTGTCCCACAGGGACAGCTTGCCCGAGGCCTTGCGCATGAAGTGGTTGATGGTCTCCACCACGGAAAAATGGGGGCACAGCCAGCCACAGTAGAGACGCCCCCATTTCCAGGACACCCAGATACCCAGGCCGATGATCAGTCCCAGGGGCAGGAAGAAGCGCAGGCCCATGTTGACGGCCATTTCCATGGCGCCGATTTCTCCGCTGCGAAAGGCGTCTATGCCCAGGGTCCAGGGAAAGGTGAGGAAATAGAAATGGTTTTGCTCCAGGTCGAAGCGGAACAGGTCGAACACTGGCGCCAGAATGAACAGCAGAAAGAAGCCTGTGCGCCAGGCCAGCCGTTGTTTTTGAATGCCATTCACTGGCGGTCTTCGATGAGGGTACAGACGATGCGCCTTTCCCGGCGAGGTCCGTCGAACTCGCAGAAAAAGATGTTCTGCCAGGTGGACAGGCCCAGCTTGCCGTCCATCAGAGGGATGGTTTCCGACGGGCCCACCAGGCCGGATTTCAGGTGGGAATCGCCGTTGCCGTCCTGCCGGTCGTGCAGCCATACCCCCCGGGGGATCAGCTTGCGCAGCAGGTTCACCACGTCGGTCTGCACGCTGTCATCCCAGTTCTCCTGGATCATGATGGCGCCTGTTGCGCCCTGGGCATAGATGTTGACCAAACCGTCCCGGATGCCGCTCCGGGCCACCAGGGCTTCCACCTGGGGGGTGATGTCCACCAGAACTTCCCGTTCACTGGTGCTGATGGTGATGATCTCGCGCATGGTTCAGTGCCTGCAGTCGTTTCATGAGATTGTCATAATGGCTGCCCCGCCAGTAGATCTTGCCGCACTGGCTGCAGCGGAAGAAATCCCGATAGTATTTTCTGGTCAGGGGTTCCAGCTTATGCGCAATCTTCTCCTTGGCGATGACCTGGATCAAACCGTTGCAGTCGGTGCAGCGGCGGAAGGGATGGATGTGCTGCCACAGGGCCAGGCGTTCCAGTATCTCCACCACCTGCTCGTCGGGCTGGTCCGAGCGTATCCAGTAGCCGTGTAGGATGTCACGGCGGAACAGCAGCCGGCGGTCCCGGGTGAGAATGATGCGGGATTCCCCGACCGAGATGTCCACGATTTCCCGGTCGTCCAGGTCGTTGCGCCAGGTGGTGTCGAAACCCAACAGGCGCAGCCAACGGGCCAGCTTGCCCAGGTTGACGTCCACCACGAAGGAAGGAGGATACTCAGGAGGGGGCGGATGCCGGGGATGGACATCCACATTGTCGCCAGGTTGCAGTTGGTAGTCGAAATCTTTCGGTACCTGATTGACCCGGATCGCCCCCACTTCGGAATGGGGCACGCCCAGGACTTCGATGGGGTCCTTGATGGCGGGATTGCCGGGAAAACGGCAGGAAATCAGGTCCTCGCGTTGCTCTGGAGGAAAAAAGTCCTTCAGGCAGCCGTGAAAGCGAAAATGGGCCAGATGGGGTTTCATGACTCCATGATAATGGCTTCCAGGCTGTTTGGGGCAATGCTTTGCGGGCTGGCTGATGTTGTGGAAGCGTCCGCAGTGGCGGCACAGTCTGCCCAGCAAGGGATGCCACAGGTGTTGAAGTGATTCTTGTACAGGACTTTCCCTCTCGCTTACAGCGCCCGATAGCGCCTACGCTTTTTGCTATCATGACGCCATGAGCAACAGCAATCAGGTATTGAAACGTCGCCAGGTTCTTCAGCTGCTGGAAGAACACAAGCCAACGCTCGCCCGCCGCTTCGGTGTCATCGATTTGGCATTGTTCGGCTCGACGGCGCGTGACGGGGCCAAGGCAGACAGCGACGTGGACATCCTGGTGGCCTTCGATGGCCCGGCCAGCTCGGACCGTTATTTCGGGGTTCAGTTCTACCTCGAAGACTTGCTCGGTCATCCTGTCGATCTGGTCACGAACAAGGCGCTACGGCAGGAACTTCGTCCCTTCATCGAACGTGAAGCCATCCATGTCTGACGCGGAAAAATCCACCCGGGAGTGGGCTTTCTATGTGGACGATATGTTGACGTTCGCTACCAAGGTGCTTGCCTACACAAAAGGTCTGAACAAAAGACAGTTCATCGAGCACGAAATGGTCTACGATGCAGTGCTGCGTAACCTCGAACTGATCGGTGAGGCGGCAGCCCACATTCCGGATGATGTACGCGCTGACCATCCTGATATCCCCTGGCGCATGATCGTGGCCACACGAAACCGCGTGATCCACGCCTATCTTGGAATCGATCAGGACACAATCTGGAGTATTGTTCAGGATGATGTTCCGAGGCTGCTGGAAAGTTTGAAAAAGTTGAAGTGAGACACGAGAAAACAGTCGTGCGGGAAGAATATCTCCTGTGTTGTCAACGAGGTTTCCCTGTTTGACCGGATAGACCTGCCCCTCGGTCAAGTCCCGATGATGTTTTCTCCGGGGCAGGTGGCAAGCGTTGCCAGTCATCCCCCAGAACCTGCTGCATCAGGCATGACGGACTCATGTCAGGCCTCCCGTGGGCTTGAATATCATCAGGAACAAAATGAGCAGCATGCAGCCGAAGGCGGGAACACCCAGCCAGAACCAGTATCGGGCATAGAGGTGATAGCGTTCAGGGAGGGGCTGAGCTGTTGCCAGGCATTGCCGGGACAGGTCGCGCATGCGGATCTGCAGCCAGACCACAGGCAGCCAGCAAAGCCCGGCCACTGTATAGAGCAGCAGGCTGATGATGATCCATGGGCTGTGCAACGGCAGGCCGAGGACATGCGCCATGCCCAGCCCGGTGAGGGGTTGTAGGATGACCGTGGGAAGGGTGAACAGCCAGTCGGCGCGCACCACCAGGCTGTTGACGCAGACCAGGCCAGCCAGGTCACCCCGGCGATCGGCCATGAGCTTGTACCAGGCGCTGCCCAGCCCGGTGCCAAACAGCAGCACCAGGCTCAGCAGGTGCAGGTATTTCAGAACCAGATAGCTCACAGGGCATCCTCCGCCGGGCGCAGGGGATGGCCGAGAAAGGCTTCCAGGGGGGCGGTGTCCGCCGTGTTGCCCTGCTGCATCATGCGCAGATTGTCCGGATGCATGAGGGGCAGGATGAAGCGTCCCAGGTGCGACAGGCCCAGCACCAGGGAATAGGGCAGGGGCAGAATCCGCGGCGGCCCCTTTCCCTGGTGCTGGCGCAGGATGGTCAGCCACTGGGCAAAACTCATGGCCTGCGGCCCCGCCAGATCCAGGCTGCGGCAGCCCTGGCATTCCACGGACAGGGCCTTGTCCACCGTGTCCAGAAGATCGTCGATGTGAATGGGCTGGATGCGCTGCCGCCCGCCATCGGCCAGCATCAGCAGGGGCAGGCCCGCCAGGCGCTGAAACAGCGCCAGGCTGGCGCTGCCCCGGCCGATGACCAGGGAGGGACGCAATATGAAGCCGGGCAGATCCAGGCTGCGCAGCACGTCATCCGCAGCTTTCTTGGTGAGCTGATAAGGGGTGAAGGCGTTTTCATCGGCTCCCAGGGCAGAGATCTGAATCACCCGCGAAACCCCGCAATCCGCGGCGGCCCGGAACAGGGCCGCCGGGGCCTGGTGGTGAAGTATCTCGAAGCGGTTGCCGCCGGTTTCGACGATGATGCCCACGCTGTTGATTACGGCATCCTTGTCCCTGGTCAGGGGAAGCCAGTCCTCCGGCCGGGTCATGCGCTTGAAATCCACCCCGTGGTGGCGGTCGGCACAAGTGAGCTTGTGACCCTGGTTTTCCAGTCTGTGGCGGATATGGCCGCCGATGAAGCCGCTGCAGCCGGTGAGCAGTATGTCCATGAGCTGTTCCTCTTGCCCGAATGTTTCACCCGGGACGATGATCGCACCGGGTGAAACATTCGGGCTACAGGTCGTCCTGTTGCGGGATCATAGCAGGAAAGCCCCTGAACCCACGGATTCAGGTATAATTCACCCCTGATTTTTTTCGGAGACCGGCCATGACTCGCAGCGCCAGCGTGGAGCGCAACACCCTGGAAACACAGATCAGCGTAAAGCTGGATCTGGATGGCCAGGGCAGGGGCAGATTCGATACCGGCGTGCCTTTCCTGGAGCACATGCTCGACCAGGTGGCCCGCCACGGCCTCATCGACCTGGACATCAGCGCCAAGGGTGATCTGCACATCGACGCTCACCACACGGTAGAGGACCTGGGCATCACCCTGGGCCAGGCCTTTGCCCGGGCCGTGGGCGACAAGAAGGGCATTCGCCGCTACGGCCATGCCTATGTGCCCCTGGACGAGGCCCTGTCCCGGGTGGTCATCGACCTTTCCGGCCGTCCCGGCCTGGAGATGCCCGTGGATTTCCGCCGTTCCATGATCGGGGAGTTCGACGTGGATCTGTTCCACGAGTTCTTCCAGGGCTTCGTGAATCATGCCCTGGTGACTTTGCATATCGACTGCATCCGCGGCAGCAATGCCCACCACATCGCCGAAACCATCTTCAAGGCCTTCGGCCGCGCCCTGCGCATGGCCCTGGAAGAAGATCCGCGTCTGGCCGGCGTCATTCCCTCCACCAAGGGCAGTCTGTGATGGGACAGAAGATTGCTGTACTGGACTATGGCATGGGCAATTTGCGCTCTGTGTCCAAGGCCATCGAGCACGTGGCCCCCGATGCCGAGGTGCGGGTCACCGACGATCACCAATGGATCAAGGCGGCAGACCGGGTGGTGTTCCCCGGCCAGGGCGCGGCGCGGGACTGTATGGCCGCCATCGGCCGGCATCATCTGAACCGCGAAGTGCGCGAGGCCATGCAGAGCAAGCCCTTCCTGGGCATCTGCATGGGCCTGCAGGTGCTCATGGAATTCAGCGAGGAGAACCATGGCACCGGGCTGCTGGGCATCTTCCCCGGGCGGGTGCAGCGGTTTGCCGCCGACATGCCCGGCGATGACGGCCTGCCCCTGAAGATTCCCCACATGGGATGGAGCCGGGTGAAGCAGCGCCGGCCGCATCCGCTCTGGGACGGCATAGAGGACGGCGCGCGGTTCTATTTCGTGCACAGCTACCATGTGGTGCCCGAGGATGAGGAACTGGTGGCGGCGACCACGGATTATGGCGTGGAATTCGTCAGCGCCATCAGCCGGGGGAAGCTGTTCGCCGTGCAGTTCCATCCGGAAAAAAGCGCGGACGCCGGTTTGCGTCTGTTGAAGAATTTTGTCAGTTGGGAGCCAAGCTGATGTTGCTCATTCCCGCAATCGATTTGAAAGACGGCCAGTGCGTGCGCCTCAAGCAGGGGCGCATGGAAGACGATACGGTGTTCTCCGACCAGCCGGTGGACATGGCCGGCCGCTGGGTGGAGGCCGGCGCGCGGCGCTTGCACCTGGTGGACCTCAACGGCGCCTTTGCCGGCGAGCCGGTAAATGGCGACGCCATCCGTGCCATCGCGGCCAAATATCCCGACCTGCCCATCCAGGTGGGCGGCGGCATCCGCGACGAGGCCACCATCGAAGCCTACCTGAAGGCCGGGGTGAGCTACTGCATCATCGGCACCCAGGCGGTGAAGGAGCCGGAATTCGTCGCCCGCGCCTGTCAGGCCTTTCCCGGCCACATCATCGTGGGCCTGGATGCCAGGGACGGCATGGTGGCCATCAACGGTTGGGCGGAGGTTACGGACCAGGAAGTCACCCAGCTGGCAAAACGGTTCGAGAATGACGGCGTGTCCGCCATCGTCTATACGGACATCGGCCGCGACGGTATGATGACCGGCTGCAACGTGGAGGCCACCACGACCCTGGCCAACGCCATCAACATCCCGGTCATTGCCTCCGGCGGCATCACCAATCTGCGGGACATCGAAGCCCTGTGCCAGGCGGACACCAACAACATCATGGGCGCCATCACCGGCCGGGCCATTTACGAAGGCACCCTGGATTTTGCCGAAGGCCAGAAACTGGCCGACGAGCTGAGCTGCTGACATGGGTCTGGCCAAACGCATCATTCCCTGCCTGGACGTGGACAACGGCCGCGTGGTCAAAGGCGTGCAGTTCGTGGACATCCGCGATGCCGGCGATCCCGTGGAAGTGGCCCGCCGCTACAACGAGGAAGGCGCCGACGAGATCACCTTCCTGGACATCACTGCCAGTTCCGACAACCGCGAAACCATCGTCCATGTGGTCGAGCAGGTGGCCTCGGAAGTGTTCATTCCCCTCACCGTGGGCGGCGGCATCCGCACCGTGGACGACGTGCGCCGCATGCTGCTGGCCGGGGCGGACAAGGTCGCCATCAACACCGCCGCCGTGTTCAATCCGGAGTTCGTCAAAGAGGCCGCCGACAGCATCGGCTCTCAGGCCATCGTGGTGGCCATAGACGCCAAGTCCGTGGGCGAAGGCAAGTGGGAGATCTTCACCCACGGCGGGCGCAAGCCCACGGGCATAGACGCCATCGAATGGGCGCGCAAGATGACCGACTATGGCGCGGGCGAAATCCTCCTCACCAGCATGGACCGTGATGGCACCAAGATTGGTTTCGACAATGAACTCACCCGGGCGGTGGCCGAGGCCGTGACCATTCCTGTCATTGCCTCCGGCGGCGTGGGCAATCTCCAGCACCTGGTGGACGGCGTGAAAAAAGGCGGCGCCGATGCCGTGCTGGCGGCCTCCATCTTCCATTTTGCCGAATACAGCATCGGCGAGGCCAAGCGCTTCATGGCGGATCAGGGCGTGGAGGTGCGGCTGTGAGCGATACCCTTAAACAGTTGGCGGCGGTGCTGGAGGCGCGCAAGCAGGCTTCGCCAGACAGTTCCTACGTGGCCAGCCTGTATCACAAGGGCCTGGATGCCATCCTGAAGAAGATTGGCGAGGAGGCCACGGAAACCGTCATGGCCGCCAAGGACGGGGAAAAGGACAAAATCATTTATGAAACCGCGGACTTGTGGTTTCATACCCTGGTTTTGCTGGCCCAGCAGGGCCTGGGGCCGGATGACGTGCTGCAGGAACTGCAGCGGCGTTTTGGGCTTTCAGGGCTGGAAGAAAAAGCCAGCCGCAAGGCGGATTAGGTTATCATCAGCCTCAATCACAAGCCGTTCGACTGGATGGTGTTTGTAGGTCGGACTTCAGTCCGACACACAGCGCTGGACAGTGGTGGATTGGCTGGCGGTGGTTCAGTTCAGGGAACATTTTAAACCCTTCCCTGGGGGCTTGACGGTGGCGTCCCTGCCACCGACATCCCTGACCTGAACCACCGCCCGCCTCGATAACAAGCCGGGCTATCAGTGCATATTAGTCTGTATCTTGATGGGCCATTCGATATGATGACCTCCGTAGGTCGGACTTCAGTCCGACACACAACGGTGGGCAGTGGTGGATTGTCGGGCTAAAGCCCGACCTACAATCATGGCGTCATGAGCCGTAAACGGGTTGCTCAGGACTGTTTTGCACATATTTGGTTGAGGTTATCATCCCCTGATCCCCCGCAGGGGCAGGATCGTATTCATTTCACCGGGCCGGGGTGCCCGGCAAATCAAGTGTTTTGGAGTTGAGATTATGGGTTTAGGTGGAATCAGTATCTGGCAGCTGTTGATCGTGCTGGTCATCGTTCTGTTGTTGTTCGGCACCAAGCGCCTGCGCAATATGGGCTCCGACCTGGGAGCGGCCTTCAAGGGCTTCAAGAAGGCCGTGAGCGATGGCGAGAGCGAACAGGAGAAGAAACTGGCGGATGCCTCCAAGGAAGAAACCGTCATCGAGGGTGAAGCCACCCGGGAAAAGGACAAGACCGACGCTTAAGCGGCGTGACCCTTCATGTTTGATGTCGGTTTCTTCGAACTGCTGCTGATCGCGGTGGTGGCCCTGCTGGTCATCGGTCCGGAGCGCCTGCCCACGGTGGCGCGCACGGCGGGCCTGTGGATCGGCCGTGGTCGTCGCATGCTCTCCTCGGTGAAGGCCGATATCGAAAGGGAACTCAAGGCCGAGGAACTCAAGCGGGTACTGGAAGAGCAGGCAAAGTCCAGCGGCATCCATGAAATCCTCGACGATACCCGCAGCGTCCTGGACGAGGTCAAACAGGAAACCGAATCCGTGGTGAAGACCGCGGAGCAGGCAGCCCGGGACGAAGCGCCTGCCGGGCCCGTGGCCGACAGCGAAAAAATCGACGCCAAATGAGCAAGGACGCCGCCACCGACATCGAACAGCCGTTCATGTCCCACCTGCTGGAGCTGCGCGACCGCCTGCTGCGCGCCGTGCTGGTGGTGCTGGTGGTGTTCCTGGCTCTGTTTCCCTTCGGTAACGACATCTATCATTTCGTTGCCGAGCCCCTCATGGCAGTGATGCCCGAAGGCACCTCCATGATTGCCACCAAGGTGGCTTCGCCCTTCCTCACCCCTTTCAAGCTCAGCCTCATTACCGCCGTGTTCCTGAGCATGCCCTATCTGCTGTACCAGCTCTGGGCCTTTGTCGCGCCGGGTCTTTACCAGCATGAAAAGCGCATGGCCATGCCCCTGCTGGCTTCCAGCGTGGTGCTGTTCTATCTGGGGGCCACTTTTGCCTACTATGTGGTGTTCCCCCTGGTGTTCCGCTTCTTCACCAGCGTCACGCCAGAAGGCGTGGCGGTGATGACCGACATATCAGAGTACCTGGATTTCGTCCTTACCCTGTTCTTTGCTTTCGGTCTGGCTTTCGAAATACCTATTGCCACCATACTCCTAGTGTGGATGAACATGACCACCCCGGAAAAACTGGCATCCAAGCGTCCCTATGTGGTGGTGGGGGTGTTTGTCATCGGCATGCTGCTCACGCCGCCGGATGTCATCTCCCAGACCCTCCTGGCCCTGCCCATGTGGGTGCTGTTCGAAGCAGGTATCCTCTTCTCCCGTTTCTTCGTGCGCCAAAGGGAAGACGACGAGGCGGAAGACGAAGAAGGACACTCCATTGCCAGCGTGGCCACGCCGCCGGTGCATATCCGGACGGATGAGCCGGAAGATGAATTCACGCCCCTCAGCGACGAGGAAATGGAAGCCGAACTGGACCGCCTGGAAGCGGAGTTGGATCATGAAGAAGACAGCTGGCATGAAGAAGATTCTGAAGAAGCGCCTGAGCCGCAGGAACCCGGCAATCCGGTGGACCGCAAGCTGGCGCGGGTGAACGAGCTGCGCGAGGCCATGGATTTCGACGCGGCCCGCAAGTTGTTGTATGAAGTGCTGGTGGAAGGCAACGAAAACCAAGTGCTGGTGGCAAAGAATATTCTCGCCCAGCTCGATGATGAATAGGATTTTATTTTTTCTGCTTGCTTTCCTGGCGGATGCCCAGGCCCTGGAAAACCGCCTTGCCGACAATCCTTCGCCTTATCTGGCCATGCATGGCCAAGATCCCGTGGCCTGGCAGGAATGGAATGCCCAGGCCCTGGCTCTGGCAAAGAAGGAAGGCAAACTGCTGTTCATATCCAGCGGCTATTTTGCCTGTCACTGGTGCCATGTCATGCAGCGGGAAAGCTACAGTAATCCCGCTATCGCAAAACTGCTCAACGAGTATTTCATACCTGTCAAGGTGGACAGGGAACTGAATCCCGCCCTGGATGAGCACCTCATCGACTTCGTGCAGCGCACCCGGGGCAGGGCGGGCTGGCCCCTGAATGTCTTTCTCACCCCCGAGGGCTATCCCGTGGTGGGCATGACTTATGTGCCGCCGGAGAAATTCCGCACCCTGTTGGAACGCCTGCAGAAGATGTGGCAGGCAGAAGGGGAAAAGGTCAGCCGCCTGGCGAAACAGGCCCTGGAAGTACTGGTGGAACAGCGCAAGGGGCAGACGAAGGAAAGCCTGGTGTCCCGTGACGAACTGCAGCGCAAGTTTCTTGAAACAGCCCTGGGCATTGCCGATGAAATGGCGGGCGGCTTCGGCCAGCAGAGCCGTTTTCCCATGACGCCCCAGCTTGCCGCCCTGGTGGAGATTCAGGCCGGCGAAAAGGGTGAGGTCCTGGGGCATTTCCTGCGCCTTACCCTCGATCAGATGGCGTCCCGGGGGCTGAGGGATCATCTGGGGGGCGGTTTTTTCCGCTATACCGTTGACCCTGACTGGAGCACGCCCCACTACGAAAAGATGCTCTATACCCAGGCCCTGCTGGCGGAGTTATACCTGCGGGCAGCCGAGGTCTTTTCCGAGCCGGCCTGGGCCGACGTGGCCAGGGACACCCTGAAGTTCACCCTGCGGGAGATGTGTTCAGATGGAGATGCCTGCGTGGCCAGTTTTTCCGCCGTGGACGACAAGGGCGTGGAAGGCGGCTATTACCTGTGGAAGGAAAAGGAGCTGAAAGCGCTGCTGCCGGGAAAACTGTGGGAACTGGCCCGGGAACACTGGCAGCTGAAGGATTTTGACACCAAGCCTGAAGGCGTGTTGCCCATGGCGGGCAAGACGGCAGAAGAACTGGCAAAAGCCCACCACATGCCCGTGGAACAGGTTCGCGCTCAGTTGGACAAGGCCCGCAGCCTGCTGCTCGAGGCGCGCAGCAAGCGCGGCCTGCCCGTGGATGACAAGCGCCTGGCGGGCTGGAACGGCCTCATGCTCTCGGCCCTGTCCCGGGCCGCTGTGCAACTGTCCGAGCCCGATTTTCTCAGCCGGGCCGAAAAGCTGCGGGACTATCTGGTCAAGCAGTTATGGGATGGGAAACAGCTCCACCGGGCCGTGCATCAGGGCCAGCCTGTAGGACAGGCATCCCTGGCGGATTACGCCTATGTGGCCCGGGGCCTGAAACACTGGGCCAGGGCTTCCGGCCGCAAGGAAGATGCCAAGCTGGCCGACAGACTGCTGGAAACCGCCTGGCAGACATTCCGTACCGCCCAGGGCTGGCGCAGTGCTTCAGTGGCGCTGCTGCCGGGCATGCCAGCGGTCCAGGCCCAGGAAGATGGCGCCTTGCCAGCGGCCTCCGCTATCATCATGGAACTTTCCCTGAAGTCTGAAAATGCCAGGCTGCGCGAGCAGGCCAAGAAACTGATTCCCGCCACCTGGCTGGCCGTGCAGGACGATCCTTTCTGGTATGCCAGTTCAGTAAGAATGCTGCTGTTTGCTCAAGGCTCGCCAAGCGCCGACTGAGAGCCGGGATTGAGACTGGGCAACAGGCGGTGGTCTGTTGCCGGCTTGCAGCGGCGAAAGCGTATGGGAAACAGCCTGGGCTTGATCTGGCGCTTGAAGTCGGCTTTCCATTTTTCGAAGGATTCCAGCTTCTGTCCACCATAGACTGCTCTGTCCAGTTCCGCCATGAGTTCCTGAACCCGCTGGGGGTTGGCGGCGGGGTGGCAAGCGATGATGCTTCTGCCCAGGTGCTGCAGGTCTGAATGGGGGCGAACGCCCAGATGCTTGGCGGCAAGAATCTGCAGGGCAGGCACCCAGGTCGAGGGGTCGTCTTCCTTTTCCACGGCGCGCAGGCAGTACCAGAGTTTCCAGGACACGGGCAGCTTGCGCCCGATCCAGGTGCGCAGGCGGTGGAAATGCCGACGGGGGGATATGCGTCTGCCGAAAGCCGCCAGGGGCTGATAGAGTTCGCCCAGCAGATTTTTGCCCTGCTCCGCCGCCCAGCCCATGACGGGATTCCGTCCGGTGCCGAACAGCATCTTGAGCCAGGCGGCCAGCAGGAGTAACAGCGCCAGTATCGGGGGAATCCAGAACCACAGACTGGTGCCTTCCGGCAGCCCGAATCCAGCGCGGTCGTCGCCGTTGGGGTTGGGGTCACCCAACACCTGCAGCTGGCGGATGGGCAGGGTGGCCGTGGCGGTCTTGCCCGTGCGCAGATTCCACCAGGGCAGGGACAGGGTGGGCAGATTCAGGGTGCCTCCCCAGCGGGGCACCAGGGTGAAGTGCTCCGTGCGGCTGCCGATGAGATCCAGCCCATCCGGGGAAATACGGCCGGTGGTGGTCACCTCGCCGGGATAGATGTAGAAATCGTCGCTGTGCAGCTGTGAGGCAATGCTCGGCAGCTGGGTGCCCACGGCGCCCACGGCAGATGTGGTGATTGCCATTTCCAGGGGTTCGCCGGCTTTCAGTTCCCGGGTTTCCGGCAGTCTGGCTTCCAGGCGCAGGTTGTACAGTGGCAGCCAGGGCTGAACCCCGGGCTGGGCCGGCTGCACATACAGGGTGGTGCCCTGTTGGGCGGTGACGTTGAAATCAGCACCATTGTTGTACTTGCCGCTTACCGTGATACCTGGCAGGTAGATTTCACCTTCCTTGAGCGGAATCAGCAGGTAAGTGTATTCGGTCACCAGGGTCGCCTGGCCCTGGTCACTGCTGCTGTAGTTCACGGGTTTGCCCAGCTGGCGGAATACCACGTCTGTGGAATCCGGTGGGCGGGGTGAGGCTTCCTTCAGGTTTCCGCTGCTCTTTATGCGCACCCGGTAGATGAGGTTCTGCTGCACCACGGGACGGCGTTCACTGACGCTGACTTCTATGCTGGGAGCCGCTTGAACAGGGGCGGGCTGCTTGAGGGGGCTCGAGGAGTAACTCCCCTGGACGGGGCCGGGTGTAGAACGATACTGGTAGTGATATTGATAGTAGTATTGCCGACCGTAGTTGCCCTGGGACGGCGGGGTGCCGGAATAATTGTTCTGCTGTGGCGGACGGAACTGCGGCTGGCTGGGCCATGTGGTAGTCGGCGGGGTAGCGCCCGGTTGCGCGGCAGGCATCAGCTGCTGCGGATAAGGCGGGTAATAGCCGGGTGCGGCAAGCACCGTGCCGCAGGCCAAGGTGGCCAACAGGGTCATGGTGACGGTGGAAAGGAATCGTGGAAAACCTGGATACTGCATTGTGTTGATATTAGTCTCCTGGCTGCCGGGTGGCAAGGCATTATGTGCCGTCTGGCAGGGCCACGTCATCTAAACTACGGCTGGGGTCTGCTTGGAAAAACGCCGTAAATACATCCATGGCCGCTCTTTGGCATCCTGTCATCGCGGCACTCATGCGTCCATGCACATCGAAGTTCCGCGTCGGCTTTACGGCTTCGCAGTTCTTGTTCTGCTGTAAAGTCCAGCCTCGCCATCCCTGGCGAGGCGTTCGCTGGCTGCGAAGATCCACAGGATTTTCGATCCAGCTCACCCATGCCTCCGAGGTTTTCCAAGGAGCCCCCACCCCTGCCTGAGCAATAACTTAGGCGTTTGGATGACGTGGTCCTGTGCCGGCTGGTCCTGGCAGGGGTGTCATTTTCCGAGATTGTGTATAATGCCGGGTTCACTGGAATGGCGACATGGCGTCGTTTCGAGCGAAAGTGGCGGAATTGGTAGACGCGCTGGATTTAGGTTCCAGTGGGGCAACCCGTGGGAGTTCAAGTCTCCCCTTTCGCACCAGATTTATCCAGGAGGTTGAAAGAGTCCCTCCAAGGACTTTTTCAACTACGGAAGCGGAAAACGCGGTTTCCCGCTTCCTTCATTATTCAATGGCTTACAGCCATTGGAGGGTGGCACATTCTTGTGCCGCACCCAGGCTGTTGAAAAATGGTGTTTTTCAACAGCCTGCCAAGGTGGGCGCCCGGTATGCGGGGCGTCCTTGTCATCAATACAGACAGACATACTGTCGGAGAAAGTTTCAAATGCAAGTATCTGTTGAATCGGGCGAAGGCCTGGTAAAACGTTTGCTGGTCAATCTGCCCGCGGACAAGGTTAACGAACTGGTGGACGCCAAGCTCAAGGAAGCGGCCCGCACCGTGAGGATGGACGGTTTCCGTCCCGGCAAAGTGCCTCTGCGGGTGGTGAAGCAGCGTTATGGTCAGCAGATTCGACAGGATGTCTATGGGGAGCTGATCCAGTCCAGCTTCTATGAAGCGGCCACCCAGGAGAACCTGCGTCCCGTGGGCGAGCCCAGTATCGAGTTGCGCGAAGACGAAGCCGATGGCGGCCTGGCCTACACCGCCACTTTCGAGGTGATGCCGGAACTGGAGGTGGCTGATTTGTCTGCCCTGGAGATCAAGCGCCCGGTCACCGAGGTCACGGAGGAAGACGTCGACAACATGATCGAAAAGCTGCGCGAGCAGCGTACCGAGTGGGTTGATGTCGAGCGCGCCGCCCAGGAAGGGGATCGCGTGACCCTGGACTTCACCGGTATCATGGACGGTGAAGCCTTCGAAGGCGGCAGCGCCAACGATATTTCCCTGGTGCTGGGCTCCGGCACCATGATTCCTGGTTTCGAGGAAGGCCTGGTGGGTCTCAAGGCCGGGGAGGAGAAGACCCTGGAACTGAAGTTCCCCGAAGACTACCGGGTGGAAAAGCTGGCGGGCAAGGATGTAAGCTTCGAAGTGAAGCTGAAGGCCGTGGCCGAACCCAAACTGCCCGAGGTGGACGAGGACTTCATCAAGGCCCTGGGCGTCGAAGAGGGCACGGAAGAGGCCTTGCGCAGGGAAATCCGCGAAAACATGGAGCGCGAAGTGCGCCAGAAAGTCAAGAGCCGCACCAAGGAAGCGGTCATGGATGCCCTGCTGGCGGCCAACGAGTTCGATGTGCCTGCCGCCATGGTTTCCCAGGAAGCCCAGGTACTCAAGCAGCAGACCCAGCAGGAAATGGCTCAGGCGGGCCAGCAGAGCAGCGTGGACCTGCCGCTCAGCGTCTTCGAGCCCCAGGCCGAGCGCCGGGTGAAGCTGGGATTGCTGGTGGGCGAGCTGATTCGCGGCAATGAAATGGAGTTGGACCAGGCCCGGGTGGATCAGGCCATCGCCGAACAGGCGGCGACCTTCGAGGATCCGGACGAGATCATCAAGTGGTATCAGGAGAATCCCCAAG
>JALVNE010000196.1 GCA_027026755.1 Sedimenticola sp.
CCTAGTAATTTCCTGAACTCATAATAGGTTGACTCTGTTGGTACATCGTCATCTATATTATTTAACCCCAAGGCACGCATTACTTTTAAATTAAAGCGACACTCTTCAAATAATTGTTCGTCACTCCAACCGTTCCCTTCCTTAAGAATCATCATGCCTATCAAAATCCGAACAGGGGCATTGGGACGACCCATTCTACTGGAGTATAAAACAGCATACGGACGCTCGTCTATACGATTTATAATTTCTCTATTGAAAACATTATGCCAACTTTTTTCGGATTCAAATAACTTTTGTTTCCGTGTTGACAACAGACTTGATATATCCTTAAACAAGTCTCTTTCTGTATATGAACTGGTTTTAAACATACATAAAGATACGAATTTTTATCATAATAAAAAAATTTTTAACTACTTTTTTTGTACCTTTGAAAGGTGTACTTTTCGGAGTGCGCTCAACGTTTGTCTGTACTTGAAAACAAAAGTACAAGGCATTTTTTAACCCGAACCGGGGACAGTGCATTATCTGCAATTGTATGCAATGGCGCACGGCACGTGTTAGGGTCGGCGTGTATTTGCTAACAAGAAAAAAATGTGTAAAAGGGCTGATAATGAAGGACATCGAGAGATTTTTTTGAGATAATCGCTCACAACACTGCATAGACGACATAGCGTATTCGGGTTTGATTGATTAATCAGCGCTTTTTTGCACCGCAAAAATTCTGCGAATTTTTAGCGGTTGAAAAAAATATAAAAAATTCGCAGATTTTTGCTATCTTTGGGGTATAAAAGCAAATAGTCGGGGGATTGTTCGTCGCTACGCCGTCTATGCTCCCGTTGTGAAGCAATTAAGAAAAAAGAATTCTTACCAATTCGTTATCAACAACGAAAATCTTGTCAATGCGAATTTTTATTAAGGTTGGGTAATTAATCGAATGACACACAATTTTTTAAGGAAACGGGTCTAAAAAATGCTAGCCTCAACCTGTATGTGCGGGCATACGCATTTGGAACTAATATCTTTGCGTTGAGATGACCGCTTGCCGATGCTTGCCATCTATGGTGTGGGGCATTTTTTAACCCGAACCGGAAACAGTGATTATCTGCAATTGTATGCAAGTACAAGCAGTACGTGTGAGTGGTCGGCGAATTTTTACAAACATTAAAAGAAAATTGTGTGTAGGTGTATAACAAAATCACTTGATAACCGGACAAGATTTTCCACGTGCTACCTTGCGTGTGGTGTATCTGAAATGGTCGTTTAATGATTGTTACTGACACATTTTTTTTGGGGAAGCGGGTCTAAAAAATGCTAGCCTTAACCCGTGTGTGCGGGCAAACGCATTTGGAATAAAAATTTTAAGTTAAACGATTGTCTGTACTTGAAAACAAAAGTACAAGGCATTTTTTAACCCGAA
>JALVNE010000197.1 GCA_027026755.1 Sedimenticola sp.
CAGGCAGGATGGTGACCGTCACTACTGACACTTTGAAGGTCAGTATCGACACCCAGGGCGGCAGTATCGTCGAGGTCCTGCTGCTCAAGTATCCGGTGTCCATCCAGCAGCCGGATGTGAAATACCGTCTCATGAGCCGTTCCCCGGATGATTTCTTCATTGCCCAGAACGGGCTACTCGGTGGCAAGGGAGTGGAAGCGCCCAACCACGAGGTCCTGTTCACGGCGGCGCAGACCGAATACAGCCTGGCGGATGACAAGGACGAACTGCTGGTGGACCTGGTGTGGACCGGTAGCCAGGGCGTGAAGGTCACCAAGCGTTACCGCTTCCTGCGCGGCAGTCACAAGGTCGAGCTGGAACATATCGTGGAGAACGGTTCCAGTGCGCCATACCAGGTGCGTGAATACCGCCAGCTGCAGCGGGGTGAACCCAAGAAGACGGGCTCCGGCATGATGTTGACCGCCTTCGTCGGCGGGGTGGCCTGGGACCCGGAAGACAAATATCAGAAATATGATTTCGACGACCTCAAGGCCGGCAAGCTCAACAAGGACGTGACCGGCGGCTGGATCGCCATGATCCAGCATTATTTCCTGGCCGCGGAAATCCCGCCCAAGACCGAGCCGCGCCACTTCTACAGCAAGGGCCTGGCCAATGGCCATTACGTCATTGGCGAGTACACGCCGGCGGTGAGCATCGCGCCGGGCGCCCGTCAGGTGTTCCAGGGCAGCATCTACATGGGGCCCAAGGACCAGGAAACCCTGGCGTCGATTGCCGAAGGCCTGGAACTGGTGGTGGATTATGGCTGGCTCACCCTGCTGGCCAAGCCCATGTACCAGATCCTCAGCTGGATCAATTCCGTGGTGGGCAACTGGGGCTGGACCATCATCATCTTCACCATTCTCATCAAGGCGGTGTTCTTCAAGCTGTCCGAGGCCAGCTACCGCTCCATGGCCAAGATGCGCAACCTCACCCCGCGCATCCAGGCCCTGAAGGATCGCTACGGCGATGACAAGCAGCGTATGCAACAGGCCATGATGGAGATTTACAAGAAGGAAAAGATCAACCCTCTGGGGGGCTGTCTGCCCATGCTCATCCAGATGCCCTTCTTCATCGCCCTGTACTGGGTGCTCATGGAATCCGTGGAACTGCGCCAGGCGCCCTGGATCTTGTGGATCAAGGACCTGTCCGTCATGGACCCCTACTACGTGCTGCCGGTGATCATGGGTATCTCCATGTTCATCCAGCAAAAGCTCAATCCCGCGCCGCCGGATCCCATGCAGGCCAAGCTCATGATGGCCCTGCCCTTCGTGTTCACCGTGATGTTTGCGTTCTTCCCCTCGGGTCTGGTGCTCTACTGGGTGATGAACAACATCTTGTCCATTGCCCAGCAGTGGGTGATCACCAAGCGCATGGAAAAGCAGGCCAGCGCTGCCTGACAACTTGTTGTGAGTGCTCACTCACATGACACCATTGCCGCCATCGCCACGCCGCCCGGGCGTGGCGGCGTGGGCATCATCCGTATCTCCGGCCCTGAGGCTTTGGATATCGCCAGGACGATCACCGGGCTGACGCCCGCGCCGCGTCACGCTCATTACTGTGATTTTCTCGATGACCAGGGGCAGGTCCTCGACCAAGGCATCCTGCTGTGGTTCAAGGCACCCCATTCCTTTACCGGCGAAGAGGTGGTGGAGCTGCAGGGCCATGGTGGTCCTGTAGTCATGGATCTGCTGCTGGACCGCTGCCTGAAGCTGGGCGCCCGTCTGGCCCGTCCTGGCGAGTTCTCTGAGCGGGCCTATCTCAACGATCGCATGGACCTGGCCCAGGCCGAGGCCGTGGCCGATCTCATCGATGCCGAAACCACCGCCGCTGCCCGCCTGGCCACCCGCTCCCTGCAAGGCAGTTTTTCCTCGGCCATCAACGAGCTGCTGGAAAGCCTTGTGCATCTGCGCATGTATGTGGAGGCTGCCATCGACTTTCCCGAGGAAGAAATCGACTTTCTTTCCGATGGAAAAGTAAGTGCTGACTTACAAGCCGTGATAGACAATATCGGCAAGGTCAGGGACAAGGCCAGCACCGGGCGGATTCTGCGTGACGGTATCAATCTGGTCATTGCCGGCGAGCCCAATGCCGGCAAGTCCAGCTTGCTCAATGCCCTGGCCGGGGTGGACAGCGCCATCGTCACCGAGATTCCCGGCACCACCCGGGATGTGTTGCGCGAGCGCATCCAGCTGGGCGGCGTGCCGGTTCACTTGGTGGATACCGCCGGCCTGCGGGACACCGCCGACCGGGTGGAACAGGAAGGCGTGCGCCGGGCCCGGGAGGAATTGCACAAGGCCGACCGGCTGCTCTGGGTCTATGACGCGGCGACGGATCCTGACAACCTGGGGTTGGAGAACGCTGACTTACCGCCAGATATTCCTCTGACTCTGGTGCGCAACAAGGTGGACAAGGTGGCAGAAGCGCCAGGACAAGGCGAGCGTGGCGGCTTTCCGGAGATTCGTCTCAGCGCCAAATCCGGCCAAGGCCTGGACCGGCTCAAGGCTCATTTGCTGGAGAGCATGGGCTTTCAGGGGGCGGAAAATACCGAGTTCCTTGCCCGCCGCCGTCATCTGGATGCCATCGACCGGGCCCTGGCCGCCCTGGAAAAAGGACGGCAAGCCCTGGAACAGCATCAGGCGGGAGAATTGCTGGCGGAAGACCTGCGCCAGGCCCAGCTGGCCCTGTCGGAGATTACCGGGGCGTTCAGCGCGGATGACCTGCTGGGGGAGATTTTTTCCAGTTTCTGTATTGGAAAGTAAGAGGTTTGTTTTCCCCTCACCCTAGCCCTCTCCCCCAGGGGGAGAGGGAACCTGGTGGATTCTTTACAGAAAAGGAGGTTTACTCCCTCTCCCCTTTGGGGAGAGGGCCGGGGTGAGGGGGGAAAAATACTACAACCGCTCCACCACCCAACGGGTAACGAATTCCGCCGTCCGCGCACACTGATCTCCCCGGCTGTCGGAAAAGCCCTGGTATTCATCGGGCTTCCACATATCCCAGGTGCGGCCGGTGAACTATTGCTGCAGTTCCTGGCAGGTCAGGCCACCGAATTTTTCCTTGAAGGCTTTTGCCAGTTCATCCGCCTTGCTGAAGTTGCCGATGAATTTCCCCCGGGCGAATTTGTCGCGGTCCCGGCCTCTTTTGGCGCCCAGGGCGAGTATGCCGCCCACCAGGGAACCGCACAGGCCCACGCCGCTCAGGCCCCCGCCCCCCGAAAGCCCGTGGCTGGCCTTGATGGTTTCGTCGGTGATGAGGCCAACGGTTTCCTGAACCGCCGCCAGCACGCACTGGGGACAGCAGCCATAGTCGAACTCGTATTTCAGTGCCAGGGCGGCGGCCAGTTCCGCTTTATCTTTTTTGTCGGACATTGCTTCGCTTCCTCCGGTTCAAGGGTGGTTCGATGGTGACCAATTCCCCCGGAAATTGCGTTGATGAAAAGCAATCCCAAGGGGTTTTCAGCAATGGAAGCGGCGCACCCGGGAACGGAAGGCGGTGATGATTTCCCGCCGCGGGTTGGGCCCGTAGCGCAGCCCGATATACTGGCGGATGATGGCTTGTATTTCGGCGGCCTGGGCGGGACAGGATCGAACGGCCAGTCTGCCCAGGTCTTCCGGGCCCATGGACGGAGGAATTTCCAGGCCGGCCTTCTCCAGCTTACGAATGAATAGCCGATAGGACCGACGGAGAGGGTCAGCAGGCGTACGCCGTCGCCACAGGCCCAGCAGGAAGATCAGGCCGGCAAGTCCCAGGGCTCCGAGACTGGCGGCAAGGGCAAGGCGATAGCCGGAGAGCCTGGGCATGCCCAGCTTGTCCAGCAGGTGCTGCTGACGCTGACTGTTGAAACCCACTACCCAGTAATGCCATGTGAGCTGCAGGTTGTCACGCAGCCAGCGCATGTTGCGCAGGAAACCGGCCATGACCCCGGATGCCCGGCCCAGATCGAAGGTGACGGGCGCGCCGTCGGCATAGTCGGCGGCGACAATGGAATGCTCGATGCGTTCCGGCGCCACGGCCGAGGTGGGATCGATGCGGGTCCAGCCCTTGTCCGCCAGCCACACTTCCGCCCAGGCATGGGCGTCCGACTGCCGCACCACCAGGTGCCCGCCCATGGGGTTTAGCTGGCCGCCCTGGTAACCGACCACCACCCGCGCGGGGATGTCCGCCAGGCGCATGAGTATCACGAAGCTGGTGGCATAGTGCTCGCAGAAGCCCTTGCGGGTCTCGAACAGGAACTGGTCCACGGGATCGCCTTTGAGTATCGGGGGCTGCAGAGTGTAGACGAAGGGCTGCTGGTTGAAATAGCGCAGGGCAGCGCGGACGACGTCCTCATCTTTTCGTCCCTTGCCGCGCAGGGAGGCCGCCAACCTCCGGGTGCGTGGAGAAAGATTGTCGGGCAGCTGCAGGCCCAACTGCCATTCCCGGTGGTTCCGGTGCTTTCCCTGGATGCGCGGCGCGCTTACCCCTTGCCAGGTGAACCGCTGCTCGATGGGCCGGGGCGTGCCCAGCTCGCCATCCGAGTTCATCACCATGCCCTTGCCGGGGCGCAACACATGATCCAGGGGAAACAGCCAGTGCTGGCCGGTGGCTTCCATGGTGACTTCGTAGGAAACCGCCGGGCTTTCCGCCTGGAAGGCTGTTCCGGGTACATGGGATTCGCCCCGGGTCCAGTGCCTGCCATCGGTGTGCCAGAGCACCATGCCCCGCCAGTAACGCTGGGCCGGCGGTGGCACATCGCCGTGGAAGCGCACCCGGAAGGCCACTTCTTCGGACTGGCTGAGGTTACTGATGCTGCCCATGCTGATGCTGTCGGACATCCCGGTGATGCCGCCACCATCAAGACGGAGGGACCAGAGGGGACCGTCCAGGCGGGGAAAAAGGATGAACAGCACCAGCATCACGGGTATGGAGGTGACCATCATGCCCAGGGATTTTCTGCCCAGCAGCTTCAAGGGCAGCTGCTCTTCCGTCAGGTTGTTGGCCATAAGCAGGGCGGTAAAGCCCGTGGCCATCAGCAGCACGTAAGCCGTCAATGCCGGGGTCTGCTGAAACAGGAACAGGGTGACCAGGACGAAGTATCCCAGGAAGACAAGAATGTACAGATCCCGCCGGGTTCTCATTTCCAGCAGCTTCAAGCCCGCCATGAGCACCAGCAGGGTCACGCCGAACTGGCGGCCTTCGCTCAGATCGGCCTGGTAGATCACCAGCATCACACTAAAGCCCAGCAGCAGGGCCATGAGCGAGGAAGGCGCGGCGCTTTCCGGGCGGGGCCAGAGCAGCAGGCGCAGCAGCACGAACAGGGCAAAGCCGCCGCTGACGGCAAGGGGCAGGTTCCAGGCATGAGGCAGGGCCGCCAGGGCCATGAGCAGGCTGCCGGCGCGAAACAGGGCGGGGGACAAAGGGCGCAGCACCAGCATGTCTTTCATGGCGATTCACCATGCAGGGCCAGGGCATCCAGACATTTGCGGCGCTGGGCTTCCCCCCTGTCGGGGGCAATATTCCGGCCCGGCAGACGCAGGCCATAGTGCACCGGCTGCGTGGCAAGGGTCTGAACGGCCCCCGCCAGCATGCTCAGACGAATCTCGGTGTTCGTCTCTTCCAGGGCGTCGAAATCCAGCCAAAGCCGGTTGACCCGGTCGCCGCCGAACTGCTTGACCAGCAGGCCCTTTTCTCCTGCCAGGGCTTTCCAGTGCACATGGCCCAGGGGATCGCCGGGCCGGTAGCCCCGGTGCCCCACGAAATCATCCGTGCCCATGCCCCGGTCGCCGTCGCTGCTGCCCGTATAGGCGGGGCCAGCCTGGTGCGGGTAGCCTTCCAGGGGCCGGGGCCAGACGATGGCTTCCATGTCCGTGTCCAGGTAACACCAGGCGCGCAGCAGCCCCAGGGGAAAACGGGTTTCCACCGTGAGGCGGCCAGGCCGCAATCGTCCCCGCTGCCGGGTTTGAAAAGGAATGCGGACTTCCATCCTGCCTCCTGCCGGGCAGTCGGCAAGAACGCTTTGCTGGCCGGCAAATCCCAGTTGCAGGGCATGGCGTGCCCGGCCCCCGGCATCGCGCAGCTGGAAATGAAAGAAGCTGGTTTCCCCCGCGAACACCGGCTCGGCATGCAGGCCCCGCAGGCGCAGATCCAGAAGGTTGTACCAAGTGTGAAAAATGGCCTGCACGAAAACGCCGGTGAGCAAAAAGGTGAGAATGAAGGCCGGGTTGTTGGCGTAGTTGATGGAAGCGATGAGCAGGGTGATGAGCAGCACCCCGAACATGGCGCCATAGCGGGTGGGAAGAATGTAGATCTTGCGCCCCCTGATCACCGCCTCGCCGTTTTCGGCGGGACGCACCACACGCAACAGCTGGATCAAACGGCCTTGCATGAAGGCGGCACCCCGGGCTTTGTCAAGGCACCATCACCGATTGCAGGATCTGAGCGGCGTGGGTGTCGCCCTCGGTTCCCGGTCCCAGGCGGTGACTGGCGACGCTGGCCCACACGGCCTGCATGTCTTCCGGCAGCACCTTCTCCCGTCCCCGCAACCAGGCCCAGGCCCTGGCGGCCTGGAGCAGACCCATGCCCGCACGAGGGGAAAGGCCGGTGGTGTTGCTCGCTTCCCGGCTGGCGCCCACCAGGGCCTGAACGTAGTCCAGCAGGGCGTCCGAGACGAACAATTGTTGCGAGGCTCGTTGCCAATGCCGCAGATTCTCCAGGGTAGCGACAGCCTGCAGGCCTTCCAGTCGCGCCCGGCCGCCCTGCCCCTGCAGCAGCCGCCGTTCCGTGGCCTCGTCGGGATAGCCCAGGCTGATGCGCATGAGAAAACGGTCCAGCTGGGACTCGGGCAGGGGAAAGGTGCCCACCTGGTGGGCCGGGTTCTGGGTGGCGATGACGAAAAAAGGATACGGCAAAGGCCGGGTTTCACCCTCTGCGGTGATCTGCCGTTCTTCCATGGCTTCCAGCAGGGCGCTCTGGGTCTTGGGCGTGGCCCGGTTGATCTCGTCCGCCAGCAGTAGCTGGGCAAAGATGGGGCCGGGATGAAAGTGGAAGCCTTCGGTGTTGCGGTCGTAAACGGATACCCCAATGACATCTGCCGGCAGCAGATCGCTGGTGAACTGGATGCGCTGGTAGTCCAACCCCATGAGGGTGGCCAGCAGATGGGCCAGGGTGGTCTTGCCCATGCCCGGCAGATCCTCGATGAGCAGATGCCCGCTGGCCAGCAGGCAGGTCATGGCTAGGCGCAGGGCCTTGGGCTTGCCCAGGATGATGCCGTTGGCCTGCTCGAACAGGGACTGGAGTACGGCATCGTCGCGCAGAGGAAGCAAGGCAGTCATCTGTTGGCCTGATATGGAACGGGCATGTATGAAAAGCACTGAAACAAGAGCAGATCTCCTTCGTATTGGCGGCCTGGCACAAGTCGTTTCTGCCCTCACCCTGGCCCTCTCCCGGTTTCGGGAGAGGGAAAGCCCGGCGAATGCCCTGGCGGTGTCATAAAACTCTCCCTCTCCCTAATGCGGAGAGGCCCGACAGCTTCCCCGATTTCCCCCTCTCCCCTTTGGGGAGAGGGCCGGGGTGAGGGGCAAATCCACCCCATAACCTATTGGATTACCGGGCCAATAACAACCAAGAAAGGGTAAAATAGCGATATGTTTCACCCCCAAGCCTACCAGGTCATCATCATCGGCGGCGGTCACGCGGGCACCGAAGCGGCCCTGGCGGCGGCGCGCATGGGTGCGCGCACCCTGCTGCTCACCCATAATATCGACACCCTGGGCGCCATGAGCTGCAACCCGGCCATTGGCGGCATCGGCAAGGGGCATTTGGTCAAGGAAGTGGATGCCCTGGGGGGGCTCATGGCCCATGCGGCCGACAAGGCGGGCATTCACTTCCGCACTCTCAATTCCCGCAAGGGACCGGCGGTGCGCGCTACCCGCTGTCAGGCGGACCGCATCCTGTACAAGGCCGCCGTGCGCCAGGCCCTGGAGAAGCAGCCCAACTTGGATATCTTCCAGCAGGCCGTGGATGATCTCATCATGGACGGCGACCGGGTCACCGGCGTGGTGACCCAGATGGGCCTGAAGTTCCATGCCGAGGCCGTGGTGCTCACCGTGGGCACCTTCCTGGGCGGGCGGATTCACATCGGCCTGGAGAACTACGAAGGCGGCCGGGCCGGCGATCCGCCGTCCAACGCCCTGTCCCGCCGCCTGCGCGAACTGCCCTTCCCCGTGGAACGTCTCAAGACCGGCACCCCGCCGCGCATCGACAGGCGCACGGTGGATTTCTCTGTGCTGGAAGAACAACCCGGCGACGAGACCCGCCCGGTGTTCTCCTTCATGGGCAGCCTTGAAGACCACCCGGCCCAGACCAGCTGTTATATCACCCGCACCAACGAAAAGACCCACGAGATCATCCGCGGCGGCCTGTCCCGCTCGCCCATGTATGCCGGCGTCATCGAAGGCGTGGGGCCGCGCTACTGCCCGTCCATCGAAGACAAGGTGGTGCGCTTTGCCGAGCGCGACTCCCACCAGATTTTCATCGAGCCCGAGGGCCTGACCAGCAATGAGCTGTACCCCAACGGCATCTCCACTTCCCTGCCCTTCGACGTGCAGTGGGAGCTGGTGCGCTCCATGCGGGGTTTCGAGGAGGCGCGCATCACCCGTCCCGGCTATGCCATCGAGTACGACTTTTTCAATCCCCAGGACCTGCACTACTCCCTGGAAACCCGGCATGTGGAAAATCTGTTCTTCGCCGGGCAGATCAACGGCACCACGGGCTACGAGGAAGCCGCCGCCCAGGGCCTGCTGGCGGCGGTGAATGCCGTGCTGAAGATTCGTGGCGACAGCCCCTGGTGTCCCCGGCGGGATGAAGCCTACCTCGGCGTGCTGGTGGACGACCTCATCACCCTGGGCACCCAGGAACCATACCGCATGTTCACCTCCCGGGCCGAGCACCGCCTGCTGCTGCGTGAGGACAACGCCGATCTGCGTCTGACGGAAAAAGGCCGGGAACTGGGCCTGGTGGACGACAACCGCTGGCGGGCCTTTTGTGAAAAGCGCGAAGCCATCGAGCGGGAACAACAGCGGTTGCGCGACATCATCATCCGCCCCGGCGACCTGCCCGAAGAAACCGAGCAGCGCATCCTGGGCGATACCCTGCGCCGGGAAACCCGGGCCGCCGAGCTGCTCACCCGTCCCGTAGTCACCTATGAAACCCTCATGGAACTACCGGGTCTAGGCCCCGGCGTGGATGACCCCAAGGTGGCGGAACAGGTGGAAATCCAGGCCAAATATGCCGGCTACATCGAGCGCCAGAAGGACGAGGTGAAACGCGCCCGCCAGGCCGAAGCCGTCGCCCTGCCGGAAGACTTGGATTACGAAAACGTCAAGGGCCTGTCGTCCGAAGTTCGGGAAAAACTTCTCAAGCACCGCCCCGCCACCCTGGGCCAGGCCGGGCGCATACCCGGCGTTACCCCGGCGGCGGTTTCACTGCTGCTGATTCATCTGAAGAAGCATCGTGCCTGATAACCCCTGACAGGGGACTGCGTACCGCCAAACCGCCGCGGTTGAGTACATGGGTATAGATCTGGGTGGTACGAACATCCTTGTGTCCCAATTGTTCCTGCACCGTGCGTATATCCATACCCCTTTCCAATAAATGCGTGGCAAATGAATGGCGCAAGGTGTGACAGCCGGCTTTCTTGTTGATCCCCGCCTGACGTACCGCCTTGCCCACCGCTTTCTGTACCGTGCTGGCATCGATGTGATGGCGTCTTTTTATGCCAGCGCGGGGGTCCCGGCTGAGTCGCGTGGCGGGGAAAACATATTGCCATTTCCATTCCCTGCAGGCATTGGGATATTTACGCGCCAGGGCGTGGGGCAGATACACACAACCATACCCCGCGGCCAGATCGCCTTCAAAGAGCGTTTTGACATTGGCCATATGCCGCTGCAAGGGCACTACCAGCTCATCGGCCAGCGTAACCACCCGGTCTTTCGCACCCTTGCCGTTGCGAACCATGATGGCGCGATGATCGAAATCAATATCCATCACCCTCAATCGAACACTTTCGACAAGCCGTAGCCCGGACCCGTACAGCAGACAGGCTATCAACCACTGGGTGCCCCGCAACTGGGAGAGGATGGCAGACACCTCATCGACAGTGAGCACCACCGGCAACCGCTTGGGCCGCTTTGCGCGCACAATGCCCCTTATATTCTCGGACAAAGGCCTATCCAGCACTTCCCGGTAAAGAAACACCAGGGCATTCAAAGCCTGATTCTGGGTAGAAGCAGCAACATTGCGCTGCACCGCCAGATAGGTGAGAAATTCCGCAACTTCCTGTTCCCCCATATCCTTGGGGTGGCGCTTACCATGGAATAGAATGAATCGCTTAACCCAGTCCGTGTAGGTTTGCTCCGTCCGTAGGCTGTAATGGCGCGTCCGGATCGCATCTGCGACTTTCTGTATGAAAGGTGAACGATAGCTAACCTGATCCATCGGTGTTCTCCATTTGTTCTTTCTCTGGTAGGATAGCGCCAAATTGGGTAGCGTGCAATAGTCTGATGAAAGCGACCTGAATATCGTGCGTAAAAGAACAACCAAGCCCTTGCGAATAATCTGGTATTGCATATAATACCAAAAATGGGTGTTCTTAATGTCGTAATTGATACCAATGTACTGATAGCCGCTCTTAGGTCAAAGAGGGGTTGTTCTCATAAGCTGCTGATTTCGCTTGCTGAAGATTTATATATCCCAAATATTTCTGTACCTTTATTTGTGGAATATGAATCAATAGCAAAAAGAGAAGGAACACTTGCAAATTTATCTACAGAAGATATCGAAGCTATTCTTGATTATTTGCTGAGTAAATCAAATATCAGAAAGATATTCTATTTATGGCGACCGTTTTTGAAAGACCCAATAGATGATATGGTTCTTGAAGTTGCTGTAGAGTCAAGAAGTGAGTACATCATTACATTTAACAAAAAGGACTTTATAGGCATAGATAGGTTTGGTATTGAAGTATTAACACCGAAAGAATTTCTAAATGTATTGGGGATATTTAAATGACTACTCTGAGCTTGAGGCTGTCTGATTCACTACATAAAGAGATTAAATCCTTGGCTAAAAAGGAGGGGATATCGATCAATCAATTCATTTCCTCTGCAGTTGCTGAAAAAATGTCCGCTTTGCTTACAGAAAGCTATCTAAAGGAAAGATCGTTAAAAGGAAATAAAGAATCCTTCTTGCGAGCTATGTCAAAAGTGCCTGACGCTGAACCGAGAGAGGAAGATAGATTTTAGTGACTGTAGATCGCGTAACAAGTCACTTCACCGGATTGGCAAGATTGTCCTTGCGGACAATATGGAAAAACGTTCTGAGATCTGATATGGTGCAGAGAAAGTGAGAGGTTATCTGCCGTGTTCGAGGCAGGAAAACCGCCCCCTTCGCGGCGTTATTGCTGTTTTTTGCGGGATGGGCGGAAACTTTCCGCCTATATCCGCAATGGCGGGATTTCGTGAATGTTTCCGTCTATACAGCGGGATAGGTGGAATGGGGAGAAACTTTCTTTCCACTAAAATGTTAGAGCAAAAAAGAAAAGTAGGAGGATACAAATATGACACCACAAAAACGCTTTCTGATTGGCGGAGGGGGCGCATTAATGCCAGTTCTTGTATCTTTCCTTGCTATTGATATAGGAGCCGCACTAAGTAACGATGCAAATTTATCGACTGCAAATGTCATTGGAATTGCCATTCGCTATGTGATTTTGTTTATAGTGGGCGGTGTCGTAGCGTACCTGCATGATGATGAAAACAAACCATTTAAACTTTTTGAACTCGGTATAGCTGCGCCCGCGCTGATTACATCATTAATTACCGCGCAGGGTGTTGTCGCAAACCCAAGCAACACATCGGGTAATCAAACAGCTTCAATAAACATATCTTTTATTGGTGCTGCATATGCAAGTGAACCAGAAGCATCTGAAGAAATCGTTCTTGCAGGTGGCTTTCTTAGTGATATTTTCAGAGGCATTGATGGTCGTGTCTATCGCGATGTTGGTAAGTCACTTGATAAAGATCACGCAGAGATAGGAAAACCTATTGATAAAGCTGTTGTTGATATCGGAAAAACCGTTGAAAAAGCAGCCCAAGATACAGGCAACGCCATAGAAAAGGCCGCATCGGATACAGAGAAATCCACAGAAAAAACAAGTGGTAACACTGATGAAAAGAACGATCAAGAATTGATCAAAGCTCGTGCGGAGGCTGCTAAACTTCAAGCCGAAGCAGCCCGAGCCAAAGCAGAGGCTTTAGCTAAAGAGTACCAAGCGGCCCTAGCCAAAGCGGAGGCGGCTGAAGCGGAAGCACATGCTGCCGCGCAGCAGGTACTTCTGCTTGAGAAATCTACGCAGTGAATAATGCTCTAACAATGGGCTCCAAGGGACGCTCCGCTTCGCTGCGCGCCCCTGAGCCCGGGCGTTAGCGCTAAATAGGAATGGAGAATCGACTTGTCTGAGAAAAAAATCCAAGAGCAGTTCGGCCAGGTCTTCATAGACGCAATGGCTAGCTTTGCCAAAAAGGACATCAAAACCACTAATGAATTGGAGAGTGATGAGTTCTCTCATGTCCAGAACCAAGATATTAGGCAGGCACTAGCCGAAACACTTTATGGCGCCCGATGGCTCTATAAACTTGGGCTAGCTTTGCTCGCAACCGATAAGGAGCAATATGCACATGTGCGAGCTCAAATCATCGACTATGCATCAATCTGTGAGGCTCTATTGGCGGATATATTGGCGCAAGGCTATAGCACTAATCACCTCCAGGGGAATCAATTCCAATACTTCGATTTGCGCTGTACACGCCGTATGCACTGGGACAATAATGATCCGCTTAGATCAATCAATAACACTACATTTGAATGGCGCATTAAAGTTGCAGAGGAGTCAGGGATCATTGATGCGCAGTTGGCTAGAAGCCTGAACGGTATGCGCTCGAAACGAAACACCGTGCATTTGACTCGAAAGATCATGTCTGGGGTTACGTACTGGTCAGGCTTTGCTAAACGAAGCCATACAACAATGTTTCATCTAATATCTCAAACAAAGTCATGGCTTGGTACCTAGAATGAAGCCAAACTGCGCTAACAAGACAAATTCACTCGGACGGCAAAAAGCGACGCTCCTTCGTCGCTATGCTTTTTGCCGCCGGTGATTTGCGGCGTTCGGCCATTTAGATAACCTAATGAATATCGATCCGTATAGAGGTAGACAATGTCCACGATAGTCAGTAAACACGAGGCTCATAAGTTGATTGATCAGCTTCCCGCCAATGCGACATGGGATGACCTAATGTATAAAATCTATGTTCGGGAAGTGATCAAAAAAGGTCTTCAAGATAGTAAGGCTGGAAGAACGAAAGATGTTGCAGAGATCAGAAAGAAATACGGATTGCCTGAATGAAGGTTCATTGGAC
>JALVNE010000198.1 GCA_027026755.1 Sedimenticola sp.
ATACCTTTAATCTTTATACAAATCAACGCGGGAACGGATAGCGCACTGTTTTGTTTACAGGCGATCCTGTTTTGTGTTTCAAGAATCTTATCACAGCCTCAACGGTCGGATGAGACAAAGTAACGCAAGATTTATCTTGTGAAAAGTACATAGTATTTAGTACTTAGTAAAGAGTGGTAAGTGACGGGGAATTAATTAAGAATGAAGAATGAAAAATTAAGAATAAAAAAATCTCTGTATCCTCTGCGTGCGGCGTTATCTTAAAGTTAGTTGAAATTTAATATGAAAGGTTCCTCCCCCAATTAGTAAAAATTGGTTAAATTCATTTAGCCAAACAAAAAAAGGAGGAACCTAAGAGATGAAAGTAACACCATCAGGCTTTGATAGCAAGAAAATCAGTTGGCTTTTAGAACAAGATTTAGAAGTAAAGCTCATAGCCATGCAACATCATCTTCACATCGTCAGAATGTTAATAAATGATATACTGGAAGATGAAGTCAAACAATACAGTGGTATTAGATACAGCCATACAAAGCCACATGAGGGACGCTACAGCCGTTGGGGCAGCAATCCAGGCAGTGTAAAAATAGGCGGACAGCGTTTACGTATAAGGATTCCTCGTCTATTCGACAAGCTCAAACAGCGTAATAAAACTTTACAGAGCTATGAGAAATTACGTGAGCTTCAAGGCGTGGATGACCGGATTTTTAAGGCGATCTTATTAGGGCTAAGCACACGGAATTACGATCAGGTAGTAGGTAACCTGATGGACAGTTTTGGTTTTAGCGCTTCCAGCGTAAGCCGTGAATTCATAGAAAAAAGTAAACAAAAGTTGTATGAGTTTGAGAATCGTGATTTAAGCTGCTATGAATTTGTAGCCTTATTTATCGATGGTAAGAGTTTGGCTAAAGAGCAAATCATCATCGCCTTAGGCGTAACATTAACAGGAGAAAAAATACCTTTAGGCTTTATACAGTCATCTACAGAGAATGCCCGCAGTATCAAAGAAATGCTTAGCACGATTATTTCCCGCGGGTTTGTTTACGATCAAGGCCTCTTATGTGTGATAGATGGCGCCAAAGGCATTTACAAAGCGGTTAAAGAGACCTTTGAGAAGCATGTGGTGATACAGCGTTGTCAATGGCATAAACGGGAAAATGTTCTTAGTTATTTACCTGAAAACAAGCAAGAGCACTACAAACGTCGAATTAATAAGGCTTATAACCAAGAAACTTATGAAGAGGCTAGAAGCTCTTTGAAGACTATCATACAAGACTTAAAGACAGATAACCTGAGTGCGGCTCGTTCTTTAGAAGAAGGATTAGAGGAGACATTGACTTTACACAGATTGGGTTTAACTGAATATTTCCAAAAGAGCTTTTCAACCACTAATGTCATAGAAAATTTAAATTCAC
>JALVNE010000199.1 GCA_027026755.1 Sedimenticola sp.
AACATTACCGTGGCTCAAGAGGGAGATAACTACCGCTTCGAGGTGCAGGTCTATCTCGATGACGTGCCGGTGGAGGCGGTGAGCGTGGAGCTGTATGCCGACCCGGTGGATGACGGCGGACCGGTGCACAAACCCCTGCAGCGTGGTGATGCCCTGGCCGGTACCGCCAATGCGTGGAGCTACACCGGCAGTGTGGCCGCCGATCGTCCCTCATCCGACTATACCCCGCGCATTATTCCGGCCCATCCACTGGCTGCGGTGCCGTTGGAAGCGGATATGGTTCTCTGGTATCGCTAGTCCGGTATACCGCGCAGACTGTCATAATGAAATGGCTCGAACACCAACGCATCCGCTATACCCTCAGCCACCACCCCATTCCTCACAGGGCGTGGGAAGCGCTGATGCACAACGCGGCTGTTTTCAGCGGGCTGAGTGCGGTGGAGCGTGCCCATCTGCGGGAGTTGACCACCCTGTTTCTGCAACGGAAGACACTCTCCGGGGTGCAGGGGCTGGAGGTGGATACGGAGATGGCGCTGGCCGTGGCGGCGCAGGCGTGTCTGCCGATTCTGGAACTGGGGCTGGACTATTACGATGGCTGGGTGGAGATTGTCATCTATCCCGGAGCTTTTCGGGTGGCAAGAGATAGCGCTGATGAAGCGGGAGTGGTCTCTTCCCAGGAGCATGCTCTCAGCGGTGAGTCCTGGGCGCGGGGGCCGGTGATTCTCTCCTGGGATGATGTGGCCGCTGACCTGGCCGCAGCGCCTGCCGGTCGAAATGTGGTGGTGCATGAGTTTGCCCACAAACTGGATATGTTAAACGGTGACGCCAACGGTATGCCGCCCCTTCACTCCGACATGGTCCGCCAGCAGTGGACCGATGTGTTCAGCAGCGCCTTTGAACATCTGCAGCGGCAGCTGGAGCACCATCACCACCCCGATATCAATCCCTATGCCGCCACCAATCCGGGGGAGTTTTTTGCTGTCGTGAGCGAATATTTTTTTGCCGATCCGCAACAGCTGTATCGGCATTTTCCGGAGGTTTATCGTCAACTGGAGCTGTTCTATCGCCAGAGTCCGCTCGTCCGGCTCGCTTCGTCGGGAGTACCGGGTGGTGGCTGAGTGTCAAACGGAAACGCTGTAGTCTTTGGTGCTTTTTTGTCGGCAGCGGCTGAACTATCCCGGCAGTGAGGAGTATGTTTTCTGAGCAAATTGCCGGGATGGCAGAAACTAGATATAGATCCCCGGTCCGCTTTGATAAAGGAGCCATCGGACCTCTCCCATCATCATCCAGTGCAACAGGGCAAAGCCGGCTGCTCCCAGCAGTGCCATTACCAGTGCTCCCAGAAGCGCACTGCCGAAACTGTCGATCTCAAAATCTTCTACCAGTTCCGCCGTCAGCCACAGGGTAAA
>JALVNE010000200.1 GCA_027026755.1 Sedimenticola sp.
CACGCTCCATGAAAACCACGCCATCGCCATCCACGAAGGCCGCATCGTGGCGATCCTCCCTTCGGAACAGGCCGATGCCCGCTACCGGGCGCAGACCACCCACCGCCTCGCCGGGCACGCCCTGATTCCCGGCCTGGTGAACGCCCATACCCACGCTGCCATGTCCCTGCTGCGCGGTTTGGCAGACGATCTGCCGCTGATGGAGTGGCTGAACCAGCATATCTGGCCGGCCGAGCGCAAATGGGTCGGCAGCGAATTCGTCCATGACGGCGTCCAGTTGGCGGTGGCCGAAATGCTGCGCAGCGGCACCACCTGTTTCAACGACATGTATTTTTTCCCCGACATCACCGCCCATGTCGCCAGCGCGGCAGGGATACGCGCGGTGGTCGGACTCATCGTCATCGACTTTCCCACCGCCTGGGCCGCCGATGCGGACGACTATCTGCGCAAGGGGATCGCGGTGTACGACCAGTTCCGTTTCGATCCGCTGATCCGCTGCGCCTTCGCCCCCCACGCCCCCTACACTGTCTCCAACGGACCGCTGGAGCAGATCCGGATCCTGGCCGACGAACTGGACATCCCCATCCATATCCACCTCCATGAAACCGGGCACGAAGTGGCGACGGCACAGGAGAAGGAGGGGTGGCGCCCCCTGCAGCGGCTGGAAAAGATGGGGCTGCTCTCCCCCCGGCTGGTGGCAGTGCATATGACCCAACTGGAGGCGGAAGAGATTGAACAGTTTGCCACCGGCGGCGGACATGTGATCCACTGCCCGGAGTCCAATCTGAAACTGGCCAGCGGCTTCTGCCCGGTTCAACGGCTGCTGGATGCCGGTATCAACGTCGCCCTGGGAACCGACGGAGCCGCCAGCAACAACGATCTGGACATGCTGGGCGAGATGCGCAGCGCCGCCCTGCTCGCCAAGGCGGTCGCCGGCCAGCCGGGCGCGGTACCTGCCGCCACCGCGCTGCACATGGCCACCCTGGGAGGCGCCACCGCACTGGGGCTGGAGGAGCAGATCGGCAGCCTGAAACCGGGCAAGTCGGCGGACATCGTGGCGGTGGATCTGGATGCTATCGAAACCCGGCCCCTCTACCACCCCCTCTCCCAACTGGTCTATGCCGCAGGCAGAGAGCAGGTCACCGATGTCTGGGTGGCGGGCCGGCACCTGCTCAAGGAGCGCGCACTCACCACGCTGGACGAACAGGTTATACTGGACAGAGCCACCCGGTGGCAGAACAAAATCTGTATCGACGCATAGAGGCAACCATCATGAACAACACGGCAACAGAACCCCGCAACGTGGATGGTGGCGAGATCGCCAAATTCTCCGAGCTTGCCTCCCGCTGGTGGGACCGGGAGAGCGAATTCAAGCCGCTGCACGAGATCAATCCGCTGCGCCTGAAAT
>JALVNE010000201.1 GCA_027026755.1 Sedimenticola sp.
TAGGCAGCCAGATGATGCTGCTCATGGGCACGGTTTGGGCCGTGCACTTCGTCTCCTCGGCATTGAAGCTGGGCTCCTGGGGCCTTTCCTCCCTGGTCACTGGCGGCGCCCAGGGCGCCGTGGCCTACTACGGCACCTGGATCGTCGGCCAGGCGGCGGAACGCTACCTGGCCCAGGGCAAGTCCTGGGGCGAAGGCGGCCCCAAGCTGGTGGTGCAGGAGATTCTAGACAACCTGGACCGGGATTCCATACTCGAACAGGCGAAGCACGACATCCGCCTGCGTTTGCAGCGGAGCGCCTGACTGTTCCCCCTCCCCAACCCTCCCCCGCGCGCGGGAGGGAGCTATCGGATGGTGGAGCGGGGCATCATGCTACTCGATTTCCAGCGTGTAGTTGATGCTGCCCCCGCTTTTCCGGCTGCTGCTGGTGCCTTCAAGATTGATGTTGTCCCGCAGGCGGTAGCGGGTCACGAATTCCGAGCCTTCTTCCCCGCCTCCCAGGTTTACGCCCACGCTGAGATCCGGGGTGATCTGCTTGCCGGCATAGACGGTGGCATCGGCCAGGTTGCCGGTCTTCTGCCCCGTGAGCAGCAGGGACAGGGCATCCTTCTCCGTGATGTCCGGGTCCGTGGAAAACGCCTGGAGCTGTGGTTTCCTTGCCGTGCCCGTGACCTTGACACCCACGGTGATGTCGTCGATCCGGCGGCTGGCCTGCAGGCGCAGCAGGGGGTTGTCCAGGGGGCCGCCGGACCAGGAGATGCGTCCCTCATCGATGTTCAGATCCTGACCATAGGCCCGGTAACTGCCGGACAGGATCTTGAGTTCCCCGGCCCCCGTGGGAATCTTGCCTCCCTTCTGTATTACCGTAAGCCGACCGCCCAGGTCCACGTTCAGACCGAAGCCCCCGAAGTGCACTTCCTCTCCCAGCACCACAGTGACTTCCAGATCGACGCGTGAAGGTCCGGTTTCCTCCACCTCGCCATCATCACTCAGCACCACCACATCGGAAGAAGTATTCTTGCTACCCGGGGGCAGGTCATTGATTTGGATTACAGCTTTTGGCACGCCCAGCACCCCGCGAATCCCGATTCTTCCCTTGCTGTTTTCCACAGATATGTCGGGGGTGATGAGCACCTGGGCTTCGGGAAGATCGACCAGGCGGAATCGTTCGCCCTTGATGGTGAGCTGCGCCGGCCAGCCCTGCTCCGGATCCAGGCTGGCGGTTCCCGCGAGCTTCAACGCCCCTTCGCCGGAAACCACGTCGCCGCTGATACGCAGCTCGCGGCCATCCTTGCCCTGCACTTCCAGATGCATGTCCTTGAGTTCCAGCCCGGCCCGGGGAATGACGGTTTCCGCCGCTTCGAGTACCGCCCTGCCGCTGATCCGGGGTTTCGCCGGACTGCCCGCCAGCTTCAGGGCCACATCCAGATGGCCGTCCATCTTTTCGATGTCGGGCACGAAAGCCGACACCAGGCCAAGTTCGGTGACGGCCAGGTTCAGCTGGCCCGCCATGGGCGCCGTCATGGGGTCCCGGTCCAGCGCCTGGCGCGGCATGCGCAGATCACCGGAAGCGCTGTGGGGCCCCAGCTTCAGCCCCCAGCGGACATCCAGGCCGTTATCGTCCAGTACCGCGGTGAGTTTGCCATCCCGATGTTCCAGGCGAATGGACCTGGACGAAGCATCCAGATAGCTCACCACCCCCGGCGACAGGTCCACTTGGGCATGGGCGGTGACGGGCTCGGCCAGATCCAGCTTCACGTCGGCCTGCAGCATGCCCGTGAATTCCGCGATTTCAGGCGGCAGCCAAGGGCGGGCCCGTTCCACGGAGAAACCCTTGAGGGTCAGGCTGGCGCTGCCCCGGTCCGGGAATCTGTCCGCTTCCACGCACAAACGGGCGTCCGCGTCTTTCAGACACAGGGGCGCGAGGCTGATCTTGTCCGACGCCAGGGAAACCGTACTCGGCTGCTCCAGGTTCCAGTTGCCTTCGTCCTGACCCTGCAGGGAAAGCTGACGAATCTTGCCTGTCCAGGCCCCCTTATCCAGCTGCAAGGCGCCCCGGGCGGCGAACTCGAGCTGTCTTGCTTCCTGCTCCACCCGCAGGCCCAGGTCCTGAGCAGACAAAGGGCCATCCAGCAGCAAGTTCAAGGATTTTATCTTCTGGCCCCCAGCCAGCAGATCCGAGCCGCTGATGCTGGCCCGGGAATGAAATTTCTCATCGAGGCCGAGAGAAAAACGGGCATCCAGACTCGATGCCTTGATACCGCCCAGAGCCAGTTCCCGCAGCTGCATTCTGCCATCCACTACCGGCTGCTCCCGGCCGCCTTGCAGGTGGCCGCTTCCCTGGAGGCTGCCCGTCCCGCCGGGCACCAGGTCCGCCATATCCGGCACCGAAACAGTCCAGTTCAGATCCAGACGCTCGCCCAGGGAACCATCGGCTTCCAGCCGCGCCCGGCCGCTTCCCAGTTCCAGGGCCTGAACGCTGACCAGGTCACCCTGTACCCGAACCTGCCCCTTGCCCGTCACCGGCTTGTCATTCAGGCTGCCGTTCAGTTCCTCGATGACAGCCTGCAGCTGCGGCTTGCCATCTTTCACGCGTCCCTTGCTGGACAGGCGCAAACTCAGCTTGCCAGGATAGTCCGGCTGCAGCACCCCCGGATTGATGTTTTCAGCTTGAAGCTTTACATCCCAGGCCAGTTCCGGCTGCCACTGGACAAGGCCTTTTCCGCTTATCTGCCCTTCCAGGGTGTTGCCTGTCAATGAATCCAGATCCAGCTGACGGCTGCTTCCCTTTCCTGTCAACTGCCAGTCCCCCTCGGGAATATCCTGTCCCAGAACCGAAGCCTGCAGGTCAATTCGGTAGTCCTCGGGAACACCGGCAAGTTTCAGTGTTCCCTTGGACGACTGAAACTGCGCCATGCCAGCCAGGGGCCATTGCAGACCTGTCCAGTCCCCCTGCAAATCAAAGCGCAGGTCCTCGAAAGCCACCCTGGTGAGAAGATGCAGCCCCATGGGCAGTGCGTTGGCCTGATCGGCGGCTTTCCCGCCCTGCAGGTCCAGCTTGCCCTCAGCCTGGTGCAAGTCGCCCCGGGCTTTCAGCTTTATCTGCAGCTTCTCGGGCATCTCCAGGGAGAGATAGTCTTCAGGCAGCCTGTCCAGCACCAGATCCGCGATCCAGGCTGGCTCTGCCAGCACATTGGCAGCCGTGGCGGTAAGCTGGGCGCCTATGTCTCCCGAGAACTGCTGCCGGAGTACCAGCTTGTCCAGATTCCCCTTGATGTCACCTTTCCCCGCAACCCTGGGCATATCCTTCATGAGCAGTTCCCAGTTCAGGGAGATATCCAGCGGATAGGCGCCCCTGGGCTGCAACTGTCCCTGGGCGTTCAGATTCACCCGCTCCGGCAGCTTGACCACGAGACGGGACAAATTCAGACCGGCTGCCGTCCACGCCGCCTGCAGGCGGGCGAGATCCACCACCAGGGGCTGGGCGTCCGGCGACAGGGTCAGGGACAGGGCGCTGACCTGAACCCGATCTGCCTGGATCTCCAGGGGCAGTTCGATGTTTGTCAGCTGCAGCGGCTGGGACGGCGTTTCTTCCGGCGGTTTCAGCTGCACGAAACTCACCTGGTCAGCCTTCAGCGCGCGCAGATGAAACACCCCCTGGAACAGTTCCCGCGGCGACCAGGCAAACAGGGCGTCTTCCACGCTGACCTGCATTTCCGGTGTCTCGTAGCGCAGCTGTTTGAGCCGCAGTTCGCCCAGCAGACTGCCTTCCACCTGCGCAGCTGTCAGCTCGCCGGGAATGAAGTCGTTTGCCCGCTCCAGCAGCCAGCTGGTGCCCTGGCGCGTCCCGGTCAACAGCCACAACAAGCCGACCAGCAACAGCATGCCCAACACGACACCCAGCAGGGTGCGTTTCACCCAGGGCTTCACAGGTTCACCTCGATGCCAAAGTGAACATGAATATCCGAGAAGCGGGTATCTTCGTCATTGTCCTTGTTGAAGGGCCAGGCCAGGTCCAGGCGCACGCTGCCAACCGGCGACAGCCAGCGCACACCGGCACCGGCGCCGTAGTAGAACTTGTCCGGCCGGTCGTTGAAGGCGTTGCCGGCATCGACGAAGGCGGCGGCCACCCATTGTTCGGCCACCCGGTGGTCGTATTCCAGGGTTCCGGTGAGCACATGCCTGCCACCGATGACCTGCCCATTGCTGTCCACGGGACCAATGTCTTTCCAGTCCCAGCCACGGATACTGGAATCACCCCCGGCAAAGAAACGCAGGGAGTTGGGGTACTTGTCGAAATCGCCCACGGCAGCCGTGCCCAGCTCTCCCCTCAGATTGATACGGCCATTGTCCAGGAGGGGAAGATAGAGCCGGCCCTTCACATGGGCGCGAAGGTAGTCGGTGGACGAGATCAGGCCCGGCGAGCCGCGCAGATCCCCCCACAGATACCATCCCGAGCGGGGATAGACGCCAGAGGCAAAATGGCTGCGCTCCGCCCGGCCACCGATACTCAGAAGGCTGGAATTCACGGAATCTCCCCCACCGGAAGTGAATCGTTCGTACTTGTACTGAACGAACAACTGGGACGTCCATTTCTTCCACAGGAAGTAGTAACCGGCTTCCAGGTCCAGTGTGACCCGGTCCTGGTCATAACCGTAATCGGACGACAGTTCGGCAGTGAAACCCAGCTTGGTGGTGCGCGGATCCTTTATGGGAATCCAGTAGGTGCCGCGCAGGCGGGATTCTTTCTGGGACAGCTTGAGCAGGGCATCCGCTTTATGCCCCCGGCGGTTGAGTCGCCGGTGATTCCAGCGAACAGTGAGATTGAACAGGATATCGGTGTCATAACCGATGCCAAAGGACCAGCGCTGGCGCTTGGCCGGTTCCAGCTTCACGTCCACCGGGACTTTCTGATCCCTGGCTTCCTTGAAACGGGGCAGAATCTCCACCAGGGAGAAATATCCTGTTTCTATGAGTTCCCGCTGCAGGGTCTGCAGGTTGGACTGGGAATAAACATCCCCGGTCTTGACGTCCACCATGTAGCGCCAGATGAAATCCTGGTCCAGCACGTCCTGGTGCAGGCGTATGTCACCGATGTAATACTTCTTTCCCGTATCCAGATGCAGGGTGATGTCTGCCAGATTCTTGCGGGGATCCACCACTACCCGGGCCACTCTCGCTTCGGTGTCCGGGTAGCCCAGGCTGACCGCGAGTTCGATGAGCGCGGTCTTTCCTTTCTCGTAAGCCTGGTGATCCAGGGCGTCACCGGCTTTGAGAGGAAAGTCCTCCAGGGCCGCCTTCACCCTGGCTTCACCAGCGCCCTCCCCCAGCCATTTCAGATCCAGTCTGCCTATCCGGGTCCTGGGTCCGGGGTCGATACGGTATGTCGCCCGCCAACGGCCACCTTCCAGCGGCTCCAGCCTGGCGTCGATGACAGGGTTGTAGTAACCGAAAGGCTGGAGGGCCTTGCGGATCTCCTTTTCTGCTTGCGCGTGCAGGTGCCGGATCCACAGATCGTTGAGAGCTGGCTCGTTCTGTTTGTTGTACAGCGTGAGGTAGGCCTGGACATTCTGCAGCAAGTCTCCATCGAGCCCCTGGATATCAACCGTCACCCGGTTTCCGGCGGGGCGTTTTTTTGCGCCGGGCGTCACTGTCTTGACCTCCGTGGCGCTGCCGGCCGGGGCTTCCTCCGCCAGGAGCAGGCCATTGTTCACAACAGCCAGAAGCAGGATAAGGAGGCATCCCGCGAGGATTCTGTTTTCCATTTTGCTTGAGGGTCTTCCTGCTAGGTGTGAATGTCACATGCTATACCGAAACCTTGTTGGCGTGAACCGGGACGGGGCCGGAGTCAGTGGGGCGATATTGGGTGGATTCAAGGGTATAGGAATGGCCTGATTCCGTGCCGCCCAATGCCTGGGCATGTTCTGACTCCGACCCCTGGAGTACGGGGGTCACTCCCCTACTTCATCAAGTCCACAGTAAAGCCCTTGGCCCGCAGCACATCCGCCCTGTGCTGCACGAAACGCTGGAAGTTGGGCTGGTGCCGCCAGGCACCCGTGGCCACATAGTCCAGCACGGCATGCAGATGAAAGGCCTTCAGATAGGCTTCGGAACGGAAGATCTCCTTGCCCCCGGCATCGAAGAAAACCAGGCTGGGCGCGTACTGTATGCCCAGCTCCGCCGCCCATTTTCGGGCCGGCAGCTCCCGGCCGTCCGGTGTCTGCAACTTGTTGGTGGAACGCATGTCCACCTGAGCAATGTCGAAGTTGCTCAGGGACGTAACCACGGGTTCCCGGCCGAAGATATCCTTGTGCAGCTCATCACAGGGCTGGCAGGCCTTCTGCTCGAAGAGCACCAGCAGGGGACGCCAGGATTCCCGGCGGTTGTCCGCCAGCCGCAGAGGATGGGGCAGAAAAAACGGCTCCGGGTTCAGCTTCCCCGAAGCGGCCACAGGATTACGCCTGGCATAGTATTCCGCCAGCTTCATTTCCTTCTCGTGCCTGCCGGCCACGTAGTCCAGCACCACCTCGAACTTGTGTGGCGCGTAGTAGCCATTGAGACGCGCCACAGCCTTGCCCTGTTCATCCAGGAACACCAGGGTGGGCGTGTACTGCACTTTCAGGGATTCAGCAAAGTGCTTTTCCGTCATGGTCTTTCCCGAAGGCAGGGTGACCTCCCTGTCCCCCCAGATGTTCAGGGCAATGACATCGAAATGCTTGCGGGTCTTGTCGGCAATGGCCTTGTTGCCGAAATTGTCTTCCAGGAGCCTGGCGCAGTAGGGGCAGCCGTCCTGATAGAAATACAGCAGCACCCGCTTGCCTGCCGCCTTGGCCTCGGCGATATCCTCGCCCAGATCCAGAAAGGATTCCTTGAACCAGGCCGGCTGCTCGTGGTAGCCGGGGTTGACACCTGCTTCCAGCGAATCTCCCTCAGCGGCAAAAAGGATGGACGACAACAACAGCATCAACAACAACGGGAGCATGATGATTCTCATGTTGATTCCTCCTGGTGATGGAAAACAAATATCCCACGGACTTCAGCGGCAATTGTCGGGCTGAAGCCCGACCTACCAAAATCAATGGGTTAAATGTATTTCCACGCTATCTATCTTGAACCCTCTTCCCGCATACGGAGATTAGAGTTCACCGGCAGCATTTTCGTCCGGTTCACTTTCCAGATCTTGTTCGCCGCCTATTTTCTTGCCCAGGGCGAGGGGCGGTTTTTCTTGTCCGCCCTTGACCCTGGTCGTTTCAGGGTGCCCCAGGGACGCTTGTCTTTCAAGCCCGCGATGCGCAGGAGATTTTTCTTTTCATCCTTGTCCAGCTCCCGCCACATGCCGGACTTGACCCGGCTGTCGAGGATGATGGGACCGTAACGCACCCGCTTGAGGCGGTTGACCACGGCGCCCACGGCTTCCCACATGCGCCGCACTTCCCGCTTGCGGCCTTCCATGAGCACCACGTGATACCACTGGTTGCTGCCCTCCCCCCCGGAATACACCACTTCCTCGAAGCGGGCGGGGCCGTCTTCCAGGATGACGCCGTTCACCAGCTGCTCGAGCATATCTTCCGTGACCCGGCCATGGACACGCACGGCGTATTCCCGTTCGATGAGCTGGCGGGGGTGCATGAGACGGTTGGCCAGCTCGCCGTCATTGGTGAACAGCAGCAGGCCTGCGCTGTTCACGTCCAGACGCCCCACGGCTATCCAGCGCCCCTGGGGCAGCCTGGGCAGGCCCTCGAAAACCGTTTTGCGGCCTTCGGGATCGTGTCGGGTGACGACCTCACCCTCGGGCTTGTTGTAAAGGATGACGTGACGCTCGCTGGCCGCCAGCTTCCTGCCGGATACGGGACGGCCGTCCACGGTGATCTGGTCCTTGAGGCTGGCCCGGTCGCCCAGGCGGGCGGTGACGCCGTTGACCTGCACCCGCCCTTCACGAATCCAGCCCTCGATCTGGCGGCGGGAGCCCATGCCAGCATTGGCCAGCAGTTTTTGCAGGCGTTCTCCCTGGCGTTCAGGCTTTTTCATCCGAATCCCGCGCTTCACCCGTTTCTGTTTCCGCATCAATATCCTGTGCGCTCGGTTCTTCTGCGGTGCTTTCCTGCTCTTCCTCTCCTTCCGTGGCGGCGTCCTTGTCGGGTTCCGGCAGATTCAGCTCCTCGTTGATGACATCCAGGTCACGGATTTCCGCCAGGGTGGGCAAATCGTCCAGGGATTTGAGGCCAAAATAATCCAGGAATTCCCGGGTGGTGCCGTACAGTGACGGCCGGCCCGGCACGTCACGATGCCCTACCACCCTTACCCACTCCCGCTCCTGCAGGGTGCGCATGATATTGGAGCTGACGCTGACGCCGCGGATGTCCTCGATCTCGCCGCGGGTAATGGGCTGACGGTAGGCGATGAGGGCCAGGGTTTCCATGAGGGCGCGGGAATAGCGGGGAGGCTTTTCTTCCCACAGGCGGGACACCCAGGGCGCGCAGGCCTTGGTCACCTGGATGCGCCAGCCGCTGGCCACTTCACGCACTTCTATGCCCCGGTCCTGGTAGTCTTCCGCCAGTTCCTGAAGCACGGCACGCAGGGCCTTTTTGTCGGGCCGCTCCATCTCGTCGAACAGGTCCTGCAATCTGTCCAGGCTCATGGCCTTGCCGGAAGCCAGCAGGGCGGCTTCCACGATCTGTTTCAGGTTGTCGCTGGGATTCATGCCTGGGTCGCTCCACTGGCCTTTACATGAATGGGTCCGAAGGTTTCGCTCTGCACCATTTCTATCAATGTCTGCTTGAGCAGTTCGAGAATGGCCATGAAGGTGACGACCACGCCGTCACGCCCTTCACTGATGTCGAACAGCTCGTGAAAATCGGTGAATCTGTCCGGGCACACCGTCTCCAGCACCCGGGTCATGCGCTCGCGCAAGGACAAAGGCTCCCGGGTGATATGATGATGGCTGAACATATCCGCCCGCTTGAGCACGTCGCGCAGGGCCAGCAACAGCTCTTTGAGTTCCACCTTTGGCGGTTCCTGGCGGATGTGCTTGTCCGGCACCTCCACCTGTACGGGATAGACGTCCCGCCCCAGTTGCTCCAGGTTGTGCAAATCCTCCGCAGCCTGCTTGAAACGCTCGTATTCCTGGAGGCGGCGGATGAGCTCGGCGCGGGGATCCTCGCCATCCTCGTCTTCGCTCTCGGGACGGGGCAGGAGCATGCGGGATTTTATCTCTGCCAGCATGGCCGCCATCACCAGGTACTCCGCCGCCAGTTCCAGGCGCAATTCCTTCATCAACTCGATGTACTCCATGTACTGCTCGGTGATGCGCGCCAGGGGAATGTTGAGTATGTCCAGATTCTGCCGCTTGATGAGATAGAGCAGCAGGTCCAGGGGGCCTTCGAAGGCATCGAGAAAGACTTCCAGGGCATCCGGCGGAATGTACAGGTCCTTGGGCAGCTGGTACTGGGGCTGACCCTCCACCACGGCAAAGGGCATTTCCTCCTGCTGGGGAACAGGCTCCGCATCAGCCTCGTGCAGCGCGGTGGAATCAGCGGGATTCATCGGTATTCCAGGGACATGACGTGGCGCACTTCTTCCATGGTGTCGCGGGCCTCGTCACGAGCCTTTTCACAGCCTTCGTTGATGATGTTGCGCACCAGGTCCGGGTCGCTTTCGTACTCCGCAGCCCGTTCCTGCATGGGCTTGAGTTCCGCCAGCACGGCGTCGATGACCGGCTGCTTGCATTCGATGCAGCCGATGCCGGCGCTGCGACAGCCTTCCTGCACCCAGTTTTTCACCGTGTCATCGGAATAGACCTTGTGGAACTCCCATACCGGGCATTTTTCCGGGTCACCCGGGTCCGTGCGCCGCACCCGGGCCGGGTCCGTGGGCATGGTGCGCAGCTGCTGCTCCACCTGCTCCGGTTTGGCATTCAGGGGAATGGTGTTGCCATAGGACTTGGACATCTTCTGCCCGTCCAGGCCAGGCATTTTGGATGCCCTGGTCAGCAGGGCCTGGGGCTCGGGCAATATGACCTTGCCGCTGCCTTCCAGATATCCGAACAGGCGGTCCCGGTCCCCAAGGTTGATGTTCTGCTGGGATTCGAGCAGGGCACGGGCCGCGGCCAGGGCTTCTTCATCGCCCTGTTCCTGCCAGGCCTTGCGGTAGCCGGCATAGAGCCGGGCATTCTTCTTGCCCATCTTCTTCATGGCGACTTCGGCGCGCTGTTCGAAATCGGGCTCGCGGCCATAGAGATGGTTGAAACGGCGGGCGATCTCCCGGGTCAGCTCCACATGGGCCACCTGATCCTCGCCCACGGGCACCAGGCCGGCGCGGTAGATGAGGATGTCCGCCGCCTGCAGCAGGGGGTAGCCCAGGAAGCCGTAGGTGGCCAAATCCTTTTCCTTGAGCTTTTCCTGCTGATCCTTGTAACTGGGCACGCGCTCCAGCCAGCCCAGGGGCGTGGTCATGGACAGCAGCAGGTGCAGCTCGGCATGCTCCGGCACCCGGGACTGGATGAACAGGGTAGCCTCCCCGGGGTTCACGCCGGCGGCCAGCCAGTCGATGACCATGTCCCAGACGCTGTCGGGAATGATGGAAGGATCTTCATAATGGGTGGTCAGGGCATGCCAGTCAGCCACGAAGAAGAAGCACTGGTATTCGTGCTGCAGTTCCACCCAGTTCTTGATTACCCCGTGGTAATGCCCCAGATGCAGGCGGCCCGTGGGACGCATGCCGGAGAGCACGCGGGCATGTTGTGTTGCTACGTTTTCCATGGTTTTCCCGAATGATGTAATGATGATGTTGCCAAGATCAAAAGAGTCCTGCAACGGAATAGGCCAGGCTCTGCACCAGTTGCAGCATGGGCGCCATGATGGGCCAGAGGATGCCGGTGACCATCAGGCCGATGAGGATGAACAGGCCCCAGGGCTCCAGTTTGGCATAGGAGGCGGACAGTTTTGGCGGCAGCAGGGAAGCCAACACCCGCCCCCCATCCAGGGGCAGTATGGGCAGAAGATTCAATACCATGAGAATGGCGTTGATAAGAATGCCGCCCGCAGCCATGAAGAGGAGAGGATGAGCGACCCAGTCGGCAGTTCCTTCCAACCCCATGGACAGACGCAACAGCAAGGCCCAGATAAGCAGCATCATGAAATTGGAAGCCGGACCTGCCGCCGCTGTCAGGGCCATGTCCCGCCGGTAGTTGCTGAAATGGCGCGGGTTGATAGGCACGGGCTTGGCCCAGCCGAAGATCAGTCCCCCGCCGCCGGCCAAAGTAGTCATGGCATACAGGGCCAAAGGCACGATGATGGTGCCTACGGGATCGATATGGGGAATGGGATTGAGGGTCACCCGTCCCAGGGACCGGGCGGTATGATCCCCCAGCCGATCCGCCACCCAGCCGTGAGCGGCCTCGTGCACGGTGATGGCAAAGATGAGCGGCAGGACGAACACCGCCAGCTGTTGTATGAGATTGAGTTCCTGTGGCATCGGGCGATTATAGCTTAATGTGGAAATACACTCAGTAATCTCCCCTCACCCTAGCCCTCTCCCCCAAGGGGAGAGGGAATTTTCCATGCTCAAGGGAGTGGCAAATGGTTAATCGAACAGGCTGGTATCGCCCTTGCCCTCCCGGGCCACCCAGGGCTCGTCATCCTCCATGACGATGACCGTGGTGGGTTCATAGCCGCAATAGCCCCCGTCGATGATGAGATCCACCTGATGCTCCAGGGAGTGCTTCATTTCGTAGGGGTCCATCATGGGCATGTCGTCCCCGGGCAGAATCAGGGTGCTGCTGAGTATGGGTTCGTTCAGGTCTTCCAGCAGGGCCAGGGCGATGCGGTTGTCAGGAATGCGTATGCCAATGGTCTTGCGCTTGGGGTGCATGAGGCGCTTGGGCACCTGCTTGGTGGCTTTCAGAATGAAGGTGTAGGGCCCCGGCGTCAGACTCTTGATGAGCCGGTACTGCTGGTTGTCCAGCTTGGTGTAATTGGAGATCTCTGACAGATCCCGGCATACCAGGGTGAAATTGTGCTTGTCATCCAGGCGGCGAATCTGGCGAATGCGGTCCAAAGCATGCTTGTCGCCGATGTGGCAGCCGATGGCATAGCTGGAGTCCGTGGGATAGACGATGACCCCGCCGTTCCGCAGGATGTCCACGGCCTGGCGGATCAACCGCGGCTGGGGATTGTCCGGATGAATCTGAAAAAACTGTGCCATATCAAAAGTAGTTCCATACGGGGTCGCAGCCGTGGGGAAGATCCGGCAGTTGACCCAGGTTGATCCAGGGGTTCTCGGGGCCATGGTAGTCGGATCCGGCGGAAGCCAGCAGGCCAAAATCAGCCGCGTGGCGGGCCATGGTGAAGCATTCGTCCTTGCTGTGACTGCCGGAAACCACTTCCAGCCCCCGGCCTCCCAGCTCCCTGAATTCACCGATCAGCCGCCGCAACTTGCTCCGGGTCATCTTGTAGCGGGCCGGATGGGCGATGACGGCCATGCCGCCCGCAGCATGTATCCAGCCCAGGGCTGCTTCCAGCTCCGCCCATTCCCCCGGCACATGACCAGGCTTGCCTGACACCAGAAATTTACGGAACACCTCGCGCATATCCTTCGCATATCCCTGGGCCACCAGGAAACGGGCAAAATGAGTCCGGCCCACCAGGGCGCCCGTGGCGAAAGCGCAGGCGCCTTCATAACTCCCGCTGATACCCTGTTTCTCCAGACGCCGACCGATTTCCCTGGCGCGCCATGCGCGGTAGTGACAGAGCTGCTCCAGTCCCTGCTGCAAGATGGGGGTGTTCTCGTCCAGGTTCAAGCCCAGCACATGCACGGTATGACCATTCCAGCTCACGGATATCTCCACGCCGGGCACCAGCGTCAACCCGCACGTCTGGGCGGCTTCACGCGCCTCGGCAATACCCGAAACATTGTCGTGGTCGGTAAGAGCGAGGACATCCACGCCGGCATCGGCTGCCTGCCGCACCAGCGCTGCCGGACTCAGGGTGCCATCGGAAACCGTGGAATGGCTGTGCAGGTCATGTTTCATGGACATAGCCGCTTATTTTAACATTATTCCCAGCTGCCTCATGGAATCTGTTGAAAAAACGATTTTCCCTTGGCAATGAACCCGTTATACTCGCGGGCTTGTACTCTCTGGCCAATATGCCCACCCATGTCGAAACGCCTGTGCGCCCTGCTGATACTCCCCCTGTTCCTGCTCCTGGGAGGCTGCACCGATGGCCCGGACACGGCCGGCATGAAGATCTACCGTCACTCCCTGGCCGGCTCCCCTACCAGCATCGATCCTGCGCAGAGCGCCACCGTCTATGCCAATCACGTGGTGGTCAACGTCTATGACACTCTGTACAGATACAAATACCTGGCCCGCCCCTACCAGATCGTTCCCAATCTGGCCGAAGCACTGCCAGACGTTTCGGAAGACGGACTGACCTACACCATTCGCATCAAGCAGGGTGTAAAGTTCATCGACGATCCCGCCTTCCCCGACGGCAAGGGTCGGGAAGTGACGGCGGCCGACTTCGTGTACTCCCTGAAGCGCCATTTCGACCCCAAGACCCGTTCCCAGGGCAGCTGGTTCTGGGCCGGGCGCATCAAGGGAATGGCCGAGTGGAAACAAGCTGGCTCGGACTACGACAAGGAAGTGGAGGGCCTGAAGGCCCTGGACCGCTACACCATACAGATCATCCTCAACAAGCCCTTCCCCCAGCTGGTGCACACCCTGGCCCAAGGCTATGCCGCCATCGTGCCCCGGGAAGCGGTGGAACATTATGGCAGGGAGTTTTCCGTGCATCCCGTGGGCTCCGGTCCTTTCAAGCTGAAACGTTTCGATTCCGTGGGCGTGGTGCTGGTGAGAAATCCGGGCTACCGCAAAGAGCCCATAGACCTGGCCTACGAAGGCTATGACGAAGCCATCCATGGCAAGTACGGCATCGGGGAGATCGACGGCAAGATCCCGCCCCTGGTGGACCGCCTGGAAATCCATTTCATCAAGGAATCCCTGTCCCGCTGGAACTCCTTCACCAAGGGGGATGAAATCCAGTACGCCAGCATCCCCAAGGAACTGCTGGACGACGTGCTGGCGCAGAAGAAGCCCAGCATCGTGCTCAAGCCCGAATATGCAGAGAAGTTCTTCATGACTTCAGGTTACGAGAATGGCTTCGTGCACACGGACTTCAACATGCGCGACCCGGAAATCGGCTACAACCAAGACAAGCAGCGCGAGAAGATGAACCACGCCCTGCGCTGCGCCATCCGCTATGCCTTCGACTGGGAAGAGCGCAACCAGCGTTTCTACAACGACATGGGCTTCATCTTCCCCGGCATCATTCCCCCGGTGGTGCCCGAGTATGACCCCAATGCCTCCCGGGAGCCCCTGCGTCATGATCCGGAAAAAGGCCGCCAACTCCTGCAAGAGGCCGGCTGGACAGCGGACAAGCTGCCCGTGCTGACCTACGGCGGCGTGGCCTCGGTGGACAGCCGGCAGATGTTCGAACAGTTCCGCGGCTGGTTGAGCCGTATCGGCTATCCCAAGGAGAAGGTGGTGTTCGACTCCTATGCTTCTTTCGGTGATTACAACCGCGCGGTGAAGAAAGCCAAGATAAAAATGGTGGGCATGGGCTGGGGCCTGGACTATCCCGACGCAGAAAACACCCTGCAGCTCTTCTACGGCCCCAACGGCTCCCCCGGCTCCAACAATTCCAACTTCAATGACCCGGAATACAACCGCCTGTACGAGAAGACCGCGGTGATGCAGCCTTCCGAGGAACGCACCCGCCTGTACCGCAGAATGAACCAGATCGTGCTGGACGCCTGCGTGACCATCTCCGGTCTGTCCCGGCGACAGATCTTCCTCTGGCACAAGAATGCGGTGAGTTTTCCCGACCAGTCCATCGTGGGCGGTTTTCATCTCAAGTTCGTGGACGTGAAGGAGGCGCAGAAATGACGACCCAAGCCCGTAGGTCGGACTTCAGTCCGACATCAGAGCTTGATTCAGGCATTGTTGTCGGACTGAAGTCCGACCTACATGGCGATTAGAGAGTAAACCATGGAAATCCTCCAATACGCCCTGCGCAAGTTCATCACCGGTATTCCCCTGATCATCGGCGTGACCCTGATCAGCTTTTTGCTCATGGTCTATTTCGGCCCGGACAAGACCTATGAGCTGGTGGGCAAGAACCCGACCCCGGAACAAATCCGGGAAGTTCGCCACCAGCTGGGCTATGACAAGCCTTTCCTCACCCGCTATCTGGAATACCTGAAAGAGCTGGTCACCTTCGATTTCGGCTATTCCGACTCCACTGGCGAGCGGGTGAACAGCATCCTGGCGCGCACCGTGCCCATCTCCCTGGCACTGATCATTCCCGGCTTCGTCCTGGGCAACCTCCTTGGCATCGCCCTGGCCCTCATTGCTGCCTACCACCGCGGCGGCTGGTGGGACAAGGTCATCATGGGCGGCTCGGTGGTGGGCATGAGCGTGAGTTTTCTCATCGTCATCATCGCCTTCCAGATCATCTTCTCCTCTAATGATGGTCTGGGCTGGTTCCCGGTGCGGGGCTGGAATGTGTACAACTTCTGGGACTATCTGCGCTATGTGACCGTGCCCACCCTGGCCACGGTGTTCGTGGCCCTGGGCTACAACACCCGCTTCTACCGTGCGGTGATCGTGGAGGAGATGGGCCGTGATCACGTGCGCACGGCCAAGGCCTTCGGCACACCGCCGGGAGAGCTGCTGTTCAAGCACATTCTGAAGAATGCCATGATCCCCATCATCACACGCATCATGTTCTCCATTCCCCTGGTGGTGATCTCCGGCTCCCTGCTGCTGGAGAGCTATTTCGGCATCCCCGGCGTGGGGCTGGTGACCTATGACGCCATCACCACCGGCGACCAGCCCATACTCAAGGCCGTGGTGGGCATCACCGCCGTGCTTTTCGTGGTGGTGCTGATTCTCAACGATATCTTCTACAAACTGGTTGATCCGCGGGTATCCCTGAAATGAACACCATGAGCGAAGAAGCCGCTCTGCCGAAGGAGAGCGAATCCCTGTGGGGCAAGGCCTGGTACAAATTCCGCCGCGACCGCATCGGCATGATCTCCCTGGGGGTGGTGATCTTCTTCATGATCATCGCCCTGGGCGTATGGGCCGGTTTGTGGGGTCAGGACTGGAGCAGCATCGAGGGCCCCATGTGGGCGCCGCCTTCCGCCGAGTACTGGCTGGGCACCAACATCATCGGCCAGGACATCTTCGAGCGGGCCATCTACAGCACCAAGACCGCTTTCGAGGTCGGCATGGTGGTGGCCATACTGTCCACCATCCTCGGGGGCCTGCTGGGCGCCCTGTCCGGCTATTTCGCCAACACCTGGGTGGATGAAGTGATTCTCTGGCTCATGGGCGTGCTGGACTCCATTCCCTTCTACCTGTTCGTGGCCGCCATCGCCTATTCCCTGCAGGGCTATGCCTATTCCATGCACGTGGCCATGATCGCCACCTTCTGGACCACCACGGCGCGCCTGGTGCGCGGCGAGGTCATCAAGCTGAAGAACTTCGAGTTCGTGGAAGCCGCCCGGGCCATCGGCCTGCCCCAGCGGCTGATCATCTTCCGCCATATCATGCCCAACACCTTCCACATCCTGCTGGTGCAGGCCACCATCGTGTTCGTGGGGGCCATCAAGTCCGAGGTCATTCTCAGCTTCCTGGGCCTGGGCGTGGTGGATGGCGTGTCCTGGGGCCTGATGATCGCCGAGTCCACCCAGGAAGTGCAGGCGGGGCATTATTCCAACTTCATCACCGCATCGACGTTCCTGTTCGTGCTGGTGATGGCTTTCAACATGTTCTCCGATTCCCTGCAGGATGCCCTGGACCCGAAGAAGGTGAGCGCATGAGCACTATTGATTATCCCCCCCTCTCCCCCCGGTGGGGGGAGAGGGAGCATTTTTGCCGCCCTGGCCGGCGGGAAGAGAGGGAGCATTTTTGCCGCCCTGGCCGGTGGGGGGAGAGGAAGCTGATGTACCGCCTCTGTCCAGGGATCGGTTCCCTCTCCCGCTTGCGGGAGAGGGCATCAAACAACAGGAGCCGGCCATGACCCAAGCCCTGCTCAGCATCAAAGACCTGGTCATCGAGTTCTCCACCCAGCGCGGCATCGTGTGCGCCATCGACGGGGTGAGCTTCGACATCATGCCCGGTGAAACCCTGGGCCTGGTGGGCGAGTCCGGCTGCGGCAAGTCCGTCACCTCCCTGGCCATCCTGGGCTTGATTCCTTCGCCTCCGGGACGCATCGTCTCCGGCAGCATCAAGCTGGAAGGCCGGGAGCTGGTGGGCCTGCCCGAATCCGAGTACCGGCACATCCGCGGCAAGGAGATCTCCATGATCTTTCAGGAGCCCATGACCGCCCTGAACCCGGTGTTCACCATCGCCACCCAGATGACCGACGTGCTCATGCGTCACCAGGGCATGACCCGCAGGCAGGCACGCAACCGCGCCGTGGAAATGCTGGCCCTGGTGGGAATTCCCTCGCCAGACAAGCGCATCGACGAATATCCCCACCAGATGTCCGGCGGCATGCGCCAGCGGGTGATGATTGCCATGGCCCTGTCCTGCAACCCCAAGCTGCTGCTGGCCGACGAGCCCACCACGGCCCTGGACGTGACCACCCAGGCCCAGGTGCTGGAGCAAATGGTCAAGCTGCAGGAAGAACTGGGCACCTCCGTGGTGCTGGTCACCCACGACCTGGGCGTGGTAGCCCAGACCTGCAGCCGCGCCGTGGTCATGTATGCCGGGCGGGTGGCCGAGGAGGCCCCCATACATCCATTGTTCAACCAGCCCCGGCATCCTTATACCGAAGGGCTGCTCAAGTCCATTCCCCGCATCCGGGAGGAGAAGCTGGACGAGCTGCCCACCATCCCCGGCACCGTACCCGACCTGCTGCATCTGCCCTCAGGCTGCCGCTTCGTGGATCGCTGTTACAAGGCCGGCGAAGACTGCCACCAGCAGGAGCCGTCCCTGCAATGGCAGCACGACCAGGCCGTGGCTTGTTTTCATCCTGTGGGAGAAGTCTGATGAGCGAGCAGAAGCTCGTGTCTTGAAATCAATTGATATACCATAGTTACACCATATTGGTTATTACTGGAGACACTAGATGCCCGCAATTACCCTAAAAAACATACCAGATTCTCTTTATGCACAATTGAAAACGGCAGCAAACGCTCACCACAGAAGTTTGAACAGTGAAATTCTTTACTGCATAGAACGCACACTTGGGGCTCACAAGATCAACGCTGCTGAACACATTGAGATGGCCAGAAAATTACGAGCTAAAACAAAACAGCATAAGCTCACGGATCAGGATTTGGTTGAGTACAAGAATGAAGGCCGTCCATGATCGTCGTTGATACCAACATCATTTGTTATTTATATATTTATGGTGAACACTCCCAGCAAAGTGAAGACTTGTTATCTCGAGATTCCAATTGGGTTGCCCCCATATTATGGCGCAGTGAATTCAGAAATGTTCTGGCCCAATATCTACGAAAGAACTTGCTGAAGCTTGATGATGTTCTGCTCATCATTCAGCAAGCGGAAAAACTACTGACGGACCACGAATATGAAGTTTCGTCCGCATATATCATGCATCTGGTCAACAACAGCCGGTGCTCCGCCTATGATTGTGAATTCGTTGCTCTGGCACAATACCTGGGTATCCCACTTGTTACCGCCGACAATAAAATCCTTCGTGAATTTCCGGAGACAGCTATAGCTGTCGATGCTTATCTCGCCTGACACAGCCCACAGGAATACCAACCTTGAACAATCTCCTCGAAGTCCGGAACCTCAAGAAATACTTCCCCATCAAGGGCGGTTTTTTCCGCCGCACCCTGGGCCACCTCAAGGCCGTGGACGATGTGAGCTTCAGCATCCCCGAGGGCCACACCTTTGGCCTGGTGGGTGAATCCGGCTGCGGCAAGTCCACCCTGGGACGGGCCATACTGCGCCTGCACGAACCCACCGGCGGAGAGATTCGCCTGGCCGGCACGGACATCAGCCGCCTGGACGCAAAACAGCTGGTGGCCCAGCGCCGCCAGATGCAGATCATCTTCCAGGATCCCTACGCCTCCCTGTCGCCCCGACGCACGGTGATGCAGACCCTCCTAGAACCTCTGGAGATCCACGGCATCGGCAACGCCGTCTCGCGCAAGGCCAAGGTACTGGAACTGCTGGATATCGTGGGCATGCGTCCCAACGTCCTGCACCGCTACCCCCACGAGTTCTCCGGGGGTCAGCGCCAGCGCATCGGCATCGCCCGGGCTCTGACCCTGGACCCCAAGTTCATCGTCGCCGACGAGGCCGTGTCCGCCCTGGACGTGTCCGTGCAGTCCCAGGTACTCAACCTCATTGCCCGGCTGCAGCGGGAACTGGGCATCTCTTTCCTGTTCATCTCCCATGACCTGGCGGTGGTGCAGCACATCAGCCACGAGATCGGCGTCATGTACCTGGGCAAGCTGGTGGAAGTGGCATCCTCCACAGACCTGTACCGGGAACCCCGCCACCCGTACACCAGAGCCCTGCTGTCGGCGATTCCCGTACCGGACCCGGACAACAGGACACAACGCATGATCCTTCAGGGCGACGTGCCTTCTCCCCTGAACCCACCCTCGGGATGCCCCTTCCGCACCCGTTGCCCGGAAGCCATGGAGCTGTGCGCCCAGGCCATGCCGGCGCTGAAGAACATCAAGAATGAAGGCACGGCGCACCAGGTTGCCTGCCACCTGTATTGAGGCTCTGCAGGCCATGAGGCTATAATGGCGAGCTTTCATATCCAGACGCGGCAAGACATCATGCCACAGTACCCGACAGACAACCTGCGCATCCGCGCCACTCAGGAAGTGGTGCCCGCCGCCGTGTTGCATGAGCGCTATCCCATTTCCGAGGAAGCCGCAAAGACCGTTTTCGAGACCCGCCAGCAGATTCACCGGATTCTTCATGGCGAAGACGACCGCCTGCTGGTGGTCATCGGTCCCTGTTCCGTGCACGACCCCGAGGCCGCCCTGGACTATGCCCGGCGCCTGATGAAAGTGAAGAAGCAGCTTGCCGACGACCTGCTCATCGTCATGCGCGTGTATTTCGAGAAGCCCCGCACTACCGTGGGCTGGAAGGGGTTGATCAACGATCCGGATCTGGACAACTCTTTCAAAATCAACAAGGGGCTGGAACTGGCGCGCAGCCTGCTGCTGGAGATCAACACCATGGGCCTGCCCGCCGGCACCGAGTTCCTGGATCTCATTTCACCCCAGTACGTCGCAGACCTGGTGAGCTGGGGCGCCATCGGCGCGCGCACCACGGAAAGCCAGGGCCACCGGGAGCTGGCCTCCGGCCTGTCCTGTCCCGTGGGGTTCAAGAACGGCACCGACGGCACCATGCGCGTGGCGGTGGATGCCATGCGCGCCGCCGAGCGCCCGCATGTATTCATGTCCATGACCAAGGCAGGCCATTCTGCCATTTTCAGCACCACGGGCAACAACGATACCCACATCATCCTGCGCGGCGGCAAGCGCCCCAACTATGATGCGGAATCCGTCAACCTGGCAGCAGAAGAAATGGAAAAGGCCGGCTTGACGCCCCGCCTCATGATCGATTTCAGCCACGCCAACAGCCACAAACAATATGAAAAACAGCTGGACGTGGGCCATGACGTGGCCGGACAGATCGCCCGTGGCGATATCCGCATCATCGGCGCCATGATCGAAAGCCACCTGGTCGGCGGCAACCAGCCCCTGGTACCCGGCAAGCCCCTGGTCTATGGCCAGAGCATCACCGATGCCTGCCTGCCCTGGGAAGACAGCGTGCCCCTGTTGGAAAGCCTGGCGGAGGCAGTAAGGAAACGACGCGAGCACGACTGACTTTCTTGGCCACACGCTTATGTGGCAGCTGTTTTCGGGCTGAAGCCCGACCTACGAAAAATCACTATCAATAGTCAGGAACCGGCTGACTCACATCTCGTCGAAACCGGCCTTGTGGAACCATTCCCGGGCTTTCTCCGGGTCGGCTTCCACGCCATTGCCCTCCTGATACATCATGGCAATGGTGGTCATGGAGCCCTGTAGCCCCTGTTTCGCGCCCTTCATGAACCATTCCAGGGCCTTTTCCGCGTTCTTGTCCACACACTCCCCTTCCAGGTACATGAAACCCAGGCCATGTTGCGCCAGGGGCAGGCCGGCTTCTGCTGCCGCTTTCATGAACTTGTAGGCCTGCAGCTGGTTCTCCACCATGCCCAGGCCATTCTGGGCCATGATGGCCACCCGGTACTGGGCCTCGGCATTGCCGGCTTCCGCCAGGGGCTCCAGCAGTTCCGCCGCACGCACGAAATGCTTGGCTTCGAAGGCGGCGATACCGCTGTTGAGGGCCATTTCCTGTTCCATATCGACGTTATTGTCTGCCATCTCACAACTCCGGATCTTCATTTGTCTATAATCGAAGGGATTGTAGCCCATTCCCTTCCCTGTTATTCACCGGCAGGCAAAGGGTAAACCCCAATTGCAGGCAGAATGTATAACACCTAATGTGAGCCCATGGATTCCCTCACCAGACATTCACTGTCCCGACTGATACTGCTGCTGGCCCTGATGGCCGCTGCTGCAGGGGTACAGGCCAGTCTGGTGGACCAGGCGCAACGCAAGGCCTTCCAGGGCGCGGAAAAGCTCGCTCTGGCGGGAAAACCCCTTCCCCGTCAACTGGAACAGCTGCTCGAGGGCTATGCGCTGTTTCCCTACCTGGAGTATGCACGGCTGAAAAGCCGGCTTTCCCAGGCTTCCAGCGATGAAGTGGCGCGGTTTCTGCAGACCTATGCCGACACCCCCCTGGCGCCCCTGCTGCGCAGCCGCTGGCTTTCCGTGCTGGCGAAACGCAAGGACTGGAAGAATTACCTGCGCTTCTACAAGGAACAAAAGAGTGTGGAACGCCAGTGCCACTACCTGCAAGCCCTGATACAGACCGGAAAAAAGGAAAAGGCCTTCGCCAAAGTCGAACCTCTGTGGCTGTACGGAAAATCCCGTCCCAAGGCCTGCGACCCGGTATTCGAGGCCTGGCAGAACGCAGGCAGGCTCACCCCGGAGCTGCTGTGGCAACGCATCGCTCTGGCCATGGACAAGGGCAACCTGAAGCTCGCCCGTTACCTGAAAAAGTCCCTGCCGGCGAAGGAGCGCCCCTGGGTGGACAGCTGGATACGCATCCACGACAAGCCAGAACTTGCCTTCAGCGAACAGCGCCTGAAAAAACCGCATCCCCAGCGCTGGCGCATGCTCAGGGACGCGGCCTATCGGCAGATACGCAAGGATCCCCTGGGCGCCATTGGCTATTGGGAGAAACTGCAGCAGCGCTACCGCTTTCCTCCCATGGAAAAACATCTGGTGAACCGCAAGCTTGCGCTCTGGCTGGTGCGCAGGGATGAACCCGAAGCAATATCCTTCCTGGCCAAGTTGCAGCCCTGTGGTCACGACACCCGGCTTCAGGAAGCCCTGGTGCGTGCCGCCCTGCTGCACAAGGACTGGCCACAGGTTGCCAGGCGCATCCGGGACATGCCTGTAGAAGAACAGCAGACGGAACGCTGGCAATACTGGCTGGCAAGGGCTCTGGAACAGACGGGAAAACGCCGCCAGGCCAATGCCATCTACGGAGAACTGGCCGGCAAACGCAGTTACTACGGTTTTCTTGCCGCCGACCGGCTGGGCCGGGATTACCACTTCGCCCCGCAGAAGACCAGGGTGGATCCGGCCGCCATCCTCAGAATCAGAAACCATCCCGCCATTCCACGCATCCGGGAACTCCTGGCCCTGAAACGCTGGGTGGATGCCCGCCGGGAATGGCGGCTGCTCACAGCGGAGCTGAACACGGAAGAGTACAAGGCCGCAGCCCGCCTGGCCAAGGCCTGGCACTGGCATGACCAGGCCATCTTCACCCTGGCCAAATCCGGTTACTGGGATGACCTGGAACTGCGTTTTCCCCTGGAGCACAGAAACCAGGTCAGCCGTTTCGCCGGCCGGAACGGACTGGATCTGTCCTGGGTATTTGGCGTGATTCGCCAGGAAAGCGCCTTCAATCCCAGCGTGCGCTCCTACGCGGGCGCCGTGGGCCTGATGCAGCTGATGCCGGCAACTGCGCGCTATGTTGCCCGCAAACTGCTAAAGAAAAAGAAGCCCCCCCGGCACAAGGATCTCGTCACCCCGGGAACCAATATCGAACTGGGCACCACCTACCTGGCGGACGTGCTGGCTTCCCTGGAAGACAATCCGGTGCTGGCCACCGCCGCCTACAATGCCGGACCTCACAGGGTAAAACGCTGGCTGCCCAAAAAACGCCTGCCGGCTGATGTCTGGGTGGAATTGATTCCCTTCAGCGAAACCAGGACATACGTGCAGAGAGTATTAACCTATGCCGTCATCTACGACTATCGGCTGGGAAGGGAAATCACCCGCCTTTCCGACAGGATGCTGCCGGTGCAGGGAACCGAAGCCGAGCGCACGGCCCAGACGGATACGGGAGAAAACGCTGCCTTATAGGGCTTCGCGAACGAAGTCTTCCAGGATTTTCCGGGCGGTGTCGTCGAGCTGGTGAAATTCACAGCCAAAGCGATAGCTGTCCTGGGAGAGGCGGTGGCAGAACAGCACCCGACAACGGGTGTGCAGCTCCCTGGGGGAATTCGGCAGGGCAAACACCATGTCCACGTATACCCCGAACACGGGACCGGGAACCTTGCGTCCCTCGGGCATGATCCGGCACTGGGCACCGTGGTCACAGAGAAAATCCAGGCCAGCGGATGATATTTCCTCGATAAGAACAGGCTGGGGACTCGCCCCGCGGACACTCATGCGGGCACGCAACGCGGTCTTTACGCGGTGCAGTCTCTGTTTACGGGCTAGGAACATATCAGGGTTGTCCTCATACGCCGACTCTCCCCTGAATCAGCATACGCGTTGTCTTTGTCAACGACCGGACAGCTTCTCCCGCGTCCGGCTCAATATCTCTGGATCAGTCACCAGTTCATAGAAACTGCGACCGTTGTCTTTCAGCGGCTGGAGCTTTTTACCATCCCACCCTTTGATGAAACTCTGCCGTAACACCTGCCAGCGGGTCTTCCCCGCCGAATCCGGGAAACGCCCCACATAGTAACGGTCGTCGTCCGATTTTCCAAGACTTTTGGCCTTGACTCTCCTGAGTACGATTTCCCCGTTCAGGTGCTCGAAGGCAGCAGCGTCCAGCTCGATTCCGTTCACATTGTACCGGCAATAGTTTACACCACCTGAGACTTCGTTGGCAGTCTCCAGATACTGGATGACTTCCACGCCCTGAACCGTGGTGCGACCAAAGACTTCCAGGTTGCGATGAGAACATGACGAAAGACGGTCCGCACGGTTGATGGCCGGGGATATGGTGATTTTTCTCCCGGCATCGAAAAGATAGCAGGGGGCCTCGGCGACATAGGAGATACCTATCCCCAGCTCCAGCTCCGGCAGCCCCAGGTGCCGGCTTTCCGCGTTGCGGCTCAGCACCTGGTCGATGATGTCATAGGCCAGCCCACAGGCCCTGGCAACTACCTGGGACGGCGGACTGGCATATTCCAGCAACATGAGGATGACCGCATCCCCCTCCACGAACACCTTCTCCGCACCGTATTTCTCCAGCAGGCTGTTGATGGGATCGAACAGATTCTGGCTGAAATAGGATGCCGGATTCAGACCTTCCCGGATCATGGAAGCGGTAAGCTCCGTGGACCCCCGCAGGTCTGCCTTGAGGATGACATGACCTATGACCTCGTTTTTCTGCTCCTGGGTGCCCAGGAAAAACTCCTGCAACAATCTGTTGGCCCTGGACAGCTCCAGTTCATCCGGCCGGGACGGCAGACGAATCAGATCCATGGCGCGGTACATTTCCCAAGACAGTTTCAGATCCCTGCGCAGGCTGGCATAGCCTTCCATCACCTGAATCAGCCATTCCCGACGCTGGGCGTTGTCGGCTTGCCGCAGGCGCTTGTGGGCCGCCTCCATGCGGTCCATGTAGAGTTCCAGATTGCTGATATCCTTGAACTGCTGGAGAATGGGCAACAGCTCCTTGCGGCTGCGGCCACCGGTGAGAAACTCGAAAAGCAGCCTGAGGGCGCCCTTGCGCCCGAGGTCACGGTACAGTTCCGGCAGCAGGGCGCTGGCAAAGATCATGTCCAGCAACCCTGCCCTGTCGAAAGCCTTTTCCAGCTCCTGCAACAGGTTGGCCTGGAATTCCCGCCAGCGGCTCTTGTCCCAGAAGCCCGGGATTCCCCTATCCCCATCGCCACCCAGAAGCCAGGACAGATTTCCGGGATCATCCAGCCAGTTGGTTTCTCCCCGCTGATATTCCGTATCGGACATGACCGCCCTGAGGTAACTCTCCACCTGGGCATAACCCGGAAATTCACCTTCGTCGCGCCGGACTTGCAGTTCGTTGAAATCACTGTCCCCAGCATTGTTCAGGCGCCGCACCGGGCAATCGGGCAGCCAGCGACACAGCACGTCCAGGACCACGGTTTCGAAACGCCGGAAGATTTCCGGTTTGAGCAGCAGGAAGGGATAGACATCCATGAAGGTGACTTCCTCGTCCAGCCTGCCCAGCTGCAGCAGCGGATTGAACAGCATATCCTCGGCCACCGGCCAGGAAAGGGCCAGGATGCTTTTGCGCTGCCTGCGTCCCACCAGCTCCAGGCTGTGTACCAGCTCGACGACCTCCCGGCTGATTTCATAACGCAGCATGGCCTGGTGTCTGCCCAAACGCCACAGCTTCTCGTGGCGGGACAGGCTTTCCGTGCTGGTCAGGGCCCCAAGCAGAGGCGTCACATCAAAGCCGTCCCGGTATTCCCGGATGCTCCGGTCAACGGTGAGATAGATCTGCTTCAGCACCGCCAACACGAACAGCTGATAGACCTCGCGGCGGGACGACTGCCTGGCCTGCTGAGCCACGGACAGGCTCAAGGGAATGAAGGCTTCCCGAAACCTGTCCACGGCCTCGGGATCTTCGGTAAGAGGGTTGTTGCTGTCCAGCAACCCCAGTTCACGCAGGCGGCGCACCAGGGATGATTTGACCAGGCCGTCAATGGCGCCGCTCAGAGCGGGATCCAGGCGAACATCGATACGCGCGTTGTCCATGCCGCGGGGAAAGGTGTCCAGGCGCAGGGACTTGCGCTTGGGAACGTGCAACTCATCCTGCAGCAATGCGGCAGAGGATCGTATTCCACTATGCCCCTTCAGTGCCATGGGTATCTCACAGAGCCAGGATGATCCGACAGGTATTCATTGGGTTCCCCGGTATCCATTACTTCAAGATGCTCTCCACTCTACAGGACAAGGAATGCTGAATGTACTCCATTGTGGAAAGACAGTCTAACTCTCCTGAATCCTCCGGCCGCACCGCGAGTCACGGAAAAGCCGCATCCTCAGGCTGGACTTCAATCCAACACTGCTTCGTCGTGGCGGCTGTTGTCGGGCTGAAGCCCGACTTGGGACGCGGTGCCACGGTTGCCCTGCTATACTGTGACTTTAGTCGAAATCCACGTTCAGCGGACTTCCGGGCGCTCAGCCACAGAGCGTGCCGGCAAAGACTCTCCATGAAACAGATCATTGTTGCGATTGTTCTTCTCCTGGGCATCGGGCCGGTTGCCGCCGGCGACAACCACGACAACAATCCTTTCATCGACATGATGCGCGCCATGGTCAACATGTTCGAAGCCATGCAGACCATGCAGAATCTCTCTGTCCACTCGGGCCATGGTTACGGACCGGCAGGTGGCTACCTCCCCCATGACAACTGGCCGGCCAACCCGGACGGCGCTTCCCTTGAACAGTCGAAGGACCTGCAAGGCAGCTGGGCCAGCCCCAACCGTATCCTTCTGGTCATCAGGCAGAATCTTGCGCGCATGTACTGGTCGGCGGACCAGTACCGCAATTTCTACGTGGAAGTATCCCCAGGGCGACTGAAACTCACGGACGCCGAAACCCGCCAGAGCCAGGAGTTTGAATACCGCCTGCAGGGCTCCCAACTGGCGCTTCGCGACCCCAAGGGACGGGTCGTCCAGTTCTTCCGCGTGAACGAGGCACTGCAGCCCGTGCCTGAACAACCGCCCAGGGAAGAATACAACTTCTGGGATCCGAACACGCCCTGATTCACCCCAGGGGTCGCGCCCCAGGGGTCGGAGTCAGATCATCCCAAAGCACACCTCAGGGGTCGGAGTCAGATCATCTTCAAGCCGTTGTGGGAAACAGAATCAGCCACGTCCAAAGCCATCTGCTCTGCCTACTTCACGCCACTGACTCCGACCCCATCCGGACACACCCCGTCCAAACGACATTCAGGCAAGCAGCAGCCGCAGCCCCACCAGCACCAGCAGCAGGGCGAAGAAACGCTTCAGCAAAGGTATGGGAAGACTATGGGCCATGCGCGCCCCCAGCGGCGCCATGAGCACCGCAGAGACACCGGTCAGCAACACCGCCGGCCAATAGACGAACCCCGTGGCGGCAGTGGATGTCTTTCCTGCCCCCGTGACCATGAATCCCAGGGCGCCAGCCAGGGCAATGGGCAGACCACAGGCTGCCGAGGTCGCCACGGCCCGGGGCAGAGGCTTGCCCTGCCAGAGCAGAAAGGGCACGGTCATGGTGCCCCCGCCTATGCCCACCAGGCCGGAAACCGTGCCGATGATCGAACCCACGGACAGGAACAACGTCGTCCCGTGAGCCCTGGCCCGGCTGCGGGGCATGACCCCGGTGAGCATCTGCCAGGCCACCAGGAACAGGAACAGGGCGAACAGAACCTGCAGCCCCCGGGTGCTGAAACGCGCCGCCAGCCAGGCCCCCAGGAGCGCCCCGGCAAGCAGGCCTGGCGCCAGCCGCATCACTGCGGACCAGTCCACGGCGCCCCGGCGGTGATGGGCCCACAAGGAAGACAGGGCCGTGGGCACGATGAGGGCCAGGGAGCTGCCTATGGCCAGGTGGGACAGCCACTGGCTGTCGAAATCCTGAAGATGAAACAGAAGCAACAGCCCCGGCACGAACACCAGCCCGCCGCCAACGCCCATGAGCCCGGCCAGCACCCCGGCCACGGCCCCGAGAGCGGCGTAGGCCAAATACCAGGTCACAGGACGACCAGGTTGTCCCGGTGGATGAGTTCCTCCTCGTCCATGTAGCCGAGGATTTCCTCGAAACGGCTGCTGGGCTGGCCGGCAATACGCCGGGTTTCGTCGGCGGAATAATTCACCAGGCCCCGGGCCACCTCCTCGCCTTGCGGCCCAAGGCAGACCACCATTTCTCCCCGGGAGAAGCTGCCTTCCACCCTGGTCACCCCCACCGCCAGCAGGCTGGAGCCGGATTTACGCAGCACCTGCACGGCCCCGGCATCCAGGTGCAGTCGTCCCCGGGCCTGGAGCTGCCCCGCCAGCCAGCGCTTGCGCGCCGCATCCGGTTCCTGGGCAGGCACCAGCAAGGTGCCCAATTCATGGCCGGCGGCGATTTCGCGCAGGGCATCCGGCCGTTTGCCCGAGGCGATGATGGTGGCAGTGCCGGAACGGGCCGCCAGCCGCGCCGCGCGCAGCTTGGTGTGCATGCCGCCGCTGCCCAGGGCCCCCTTGCTGGCTCCCGCGTAGCGGTCCAGGGCCACATCGTCCACCCGGGCATGCTCGATGAGACGGGCATTGGGATTGCTGCGCGGGTCCGCATCGAACAGGCCATCCTGGTCCGTGAGCAGGACCAGCAGATCCGCTTCCACCAGGTTGGCCACCAGGGCGGCCAGAGTATCGTTGTCGCCAAAGCGCAGTTCGTCGTTGGCCACCACGTCGTTCTCGTTCACCACGGGAATCACGCCCAGGGACAGCAGGGTCTGCAAGGTGCTGCGGGCATTGAGATAACGCTTGCGGTCGGAAAGATCGTCATGGGTGACCAGCACCTGGGCCGTATGGCGGCCACGGCGCTGGAAACAGCTCTCCCAGGCCTGCACCAGCCCCATCTGGCCGATGGCCGCCGCTGCCTGGAGTTCATGCAGGGTATCGGGCCGCCGCGTCCAGCCCATGCGGCACATGCCTTCGGCCACGGCACCGGAGGACACCAGCACCAGCTCATGGCCAGGTTGCAGCCAGTCCGCCATCTGATCCACCCAGCCGCCCAGGGCCTGGCGGTCCAGCCCCGCGCCTTCGGCAGTGAGCAGGGCGCTGCCGATTTTCACCACCCAGCGGCGGGTCTTGGGAATGTTCTCGCGGCTAATCATCAGGATTGGGTGGGATCGTAAGGTGTCTCGTCGGCCTGCTGGGCCCTGTCGTCCTCATCCCGGTCAAGATCTTCCAGATGTTTCATCAGGGCCTGGGCCAGTTTATCCACGCCCTCGCCGGTCACGGAAGACACAGCAAACACCGGTCCCTGCCAGTCCAGTTTCTCGAGCAGCCGTGCCTTGCGCGCCTCGAATTCCTCATCCGGCAGCAGATCCCTCTTGGTGAGCACCAGCCAGCGCTCCCGGTCCGCCAGATCGCCGCCGTATTTTTCCACCTCGGCCACCAGCTGGCGCACTTCCGCTGCCGGGTCGATGCTCTCATCCATGGGCGCTATATCGACCAGATGCAGCACCAGGCGGGTGCGCGAGAGATGTTTGAGAAACTGCAGACCCAGTCCCGCCCCTTCCGCCGCACCCTCGATGACCCCCGGAATGTCGGCGATGACGAAGCTGCGGCCCATGCCCATCTTCACCACCCCCAGGTTGGGATACAAAGTGGTGAAGGGATAATCGGCAATTTTGGGCCGGGCGTGAGACATCTTGGCAATAAGGCTGGACTTGCCCGCGTTGGGCATGCCCAGCAGGCCCACATCCGCCAGCACGATAAGCTCCAGCAACAGATTGCGCTTTTCTCCCGGGGTGCCGCTGGTGGCCTGCCGGGGAGCACGGTTGGTGCTGCTCTTGAAATGGATATTGCCCAGGCCGTGTTTGCCGCCCCGGGCCACCAGCAGCTCCTGACCGTCTTCGAGAATCTCGCCGATGACTTCCCCCGTGTCCAGGTCCTTGACCCGGGTACCCACGGGCACCCGGATGTACAGGGACTGCCCCTTGCGCCCGTACATCTGCCGCCCCATGCCGTTCTGGCCCCGCTCGGCGCGGTGCAGGCGCTTGTGGCGAAAATCCACCAGGGTGTTCAGTCCCTCGTCACCCACCAGAAATACATGGCCGCCATCACCCCCGTCGCCGCCGTCAGGGCCGCCCTTGGGAATATACTTTTCCCGGCGGAAGCTCACGCAACCATTGCCGCCGTCGCCAGCTTCCACCTTGATGATGGCTTCATCTACGAATTTCATGCTTCACATTATACTCGAGGGCCAGACCTCAAAACGCAAGAACCCCGCCATGTGGCGGGGTTCTTGCTGCAAGGGAATGCTGTCCGTTGTCAGGCGGGAACCACGCTCACGAACTGGCGCATTTTAGGGCCCTTCTTCTCGAACTTGACGACGCCGTCATTCAGGGCATACAGGGTGTGATCGCGACCGCAGCCCACGCCCACGCCGGCATGCACTCTGGTGCCGCGCTGACGGATGATGATGTTGCCAGCCTTGACGGCCTGACCGCCATAGATCTTGACGCCAAGACGTTTGGATTCGGAATCGCGGCCGTTCCTGGAACTACCGCCTGCCTTCTTGTGTGCCATGGTCTGTTCTCCTCAGCCTGCGTTGATACCGGTGATCTCGAGTTCAGTGTACTGCTGGCGATGCCCCTGACGCTTCAGGTGATGCTTGCGACGTTTGAACTTGACGATATGTACTTTCTTGCCCTTGCCGTGGGATTTCACGGTAGCGGTAACCTTGCCGTCCAGGTAAGGCGCGCCTACCTGTACGTTGTCACCATCGGCAACCATGAGCACCTTGTCCAGCTCTACGCTGGCGCCTTCTTCGGCATTGATCTTCTCAACCTTCAGGGTCATGCCCTCGCTGACGCGATACTGCTTGCCCCCGGTCTGAATTACGGCATACATGTCTGCATGTCTCCGGTAGAAATAACTGTAAACAGAGCCGGCCCGAACAATAGAGCCAACAGAAAGACGCGGGATTTTAACGGGATTACCCGCCAAGGTCAAACCCTATTCCCTGACCCGTTGCCGGATTGCTGCCAGCCCTTGGCAGGGAAAGCATTTCCCTATAGCATCGACATTCCCGTTGTACAGACGAACTTCCTGATATTACATGGATCTTTCCGCCATCCGCGATCTCATCGCCGACGACATGCGCGCCACGGACCTGCTGATCCTGGACCGCCTCCAGTCCGACGTGGTACTCATCAACCAGATCGGTCATTATATCGTCAACAGCGGCGGCAAGCGCCTGCGCCCCATGATCGTGCTGCTCTCGGCCCTGGCCGTGGGCTACCAGGGCAGCAGCCATGTGAACCTGGCGGCCATCATCGAGTTCATCCACACCGCCACCCTGCTCCATGACGACGTGGTGGACGGTTCGGACATGCGCCGCAGCAACGAAACCGCCAATGCCGTCTGGGGCAACGCCGCCAGCGTGCTGGTGGGCGACTTCCTCTACTCCCGTTCTTTTGAAATGATGGTGGAGATCCAGAACCTGCGGGTCATGGACGTGCTTTCCCACGCCACCAACCGGATTGCCGAGGGTGAAGTGTTGCAGTTGCTCAACTGCAACGACCCGGACACCACGGAAGACCAGTACCGGGAAGTCATCACCCGCAAGACCGCTACTCTGTTCGAAGCCGGCGCCCGCCTGGCGGCCATCGTTGCCGAGCGTCCCGACTGCGAGGAACAGGCCCTGGCCGACTATGGACTGCACCTGGGCATGGCCTTCCAGATGATAGACGATGCCCTGGACTACGGCTCCTCAGACACGGACATTGGCAAGAACCTGGGGGACGACCTGGCCGAGGGCAAGCCCACCCTGCCCCTGATCCGCGCCATGGAACAGGGAAGCGCCGAGCAGAAGAAACTCCTCAGGACCGCCATAGAAAAGGGCGGCGCCGACATGGTGGATGAAGTCATGGCCGCCATTGAATCCACGGACGCAATCGCTTACACTGCCCGCCGTGCAAGGGAAGAAGCCGAACTGGCCAAGAAGGCACTGGAAGTCATTCCGCCTTCCGCCTACAACAGCGCCCTCGCCGCGCTGGCCGATTTCTCGGTCCAGCGTTCGATCTGATTCAAATCGGAGTGTAGCTCAGCCTGGTAGAGCACTGCCTTCGGGAGGCAGGGGCCGGAGGTTCGAATCCTCTCACTCCGACCATTCCCCGCCTTTCGTTTTCTGCTTACCTGACAGCAGCCGCTCCGGTTTTGTAAAGATATCGTGATGCCCATATACTTCCCCTCATGATTCAGACGGATACGATTTTACGCGCCCTGGCTGATGGCACGCGCTTGCGTATCATCAACCTGCTGCTGGTCGAAAATGAGCTTTGTGTCTGTGAACTGACCGAAGCCCTGGAAATGGTCCAGCCCAAGGTTTCCCGGCACCTGGCCATTTTGCGCGAAGCCGGGCTGGTGCTGGACCGCCGCGAAGGCCTGTGGATTCACTACCGCATTCACCCGGATCTGCCCGCCTGGGGAAATCAGTTGCTGGAAGCCGTGCACAAAGGCTGTCAGGGAAAGCCCCCCTACGCCGGTGATCTCAAGCGCCTCTCCCGCAAGACCACCAAGGCCGCCACGTCCTGCGGCTGATTTCTTCTAGTCACCCATTCGTCATATTGGCCTGATATATTTTCATGGATTAATATAACGAAAAACATATTTATAGTTCCACGGGAGGGCAAATACAGAATGACCATCAGGGTCGGCATCAATGGCTTTGGCCGCATGGGGAAGCTGGGCTTTCGCGCCGGCTGGGATAATCCAGCTTACGAAATCGTACACATCAATGAAATCAGCGGCGATGCCCGGTGTCACGCGCATCTGCTGGAATTCGATTCGGTGCATGGGCACTGGAACTGCGCAATCTCCGCCAGCGATGATGCCATCATGGTGGATGGCCGCGAAGTCGGCTTCAGCAGTCTGGCCACGCTGGCCGAGGTGGACTGGGCAGGCAAAGGCGTGGACCTGGTCATCGAGTGCTCGGGAAAATTCAAGACGGAAGCCGCGTTGCAGCCCTATTTCGATCAAGGCATCAGCAAAGTCCTGGTATCCGCCCCCGTCCCCGACCCGGCCTTGAACATCGTCTATGGCGTGAATCATCAGCTGTACGATCCGGACATCCATCACATCGTCACCGCCGCCTCCTGCACCACCAACTGCCTTGCGCCAGTAGTGAAGGTCATGCACGAGAAGGTGGGCATACTGCGCGGCTGCATGACCACCATTCATGACATCACCAACACCCAGACCATCGTGGACAAGGGGCACAAGGATCTGCGCCGGGCGCGGGCCTGCAGCCAGTCACTGATTCCCACCACTACCGGCTCGGCCAAGGCCATCACCCGGATATTTCCCGAACTGGAAGGCAAGCTCAATGGTCATGCCATTCGCGTCCCCCTGCTCAATGCTTCCCTGACGGATTTTGTCTTCGACGCAGCGCGTCCGGTTACGGCAGAAGAACTCAACGCTTACTTCAGGGAGGCCGCGGAAGGTGATCTCAAAGGCATCCTGGGTTATGAGGAACGCCCTTTGGTTTCCGTCGATTATGTGAATGATCCACGTTCATCCATCGTGGATGCCCTGTCCACCATGGTCATCGATGAAACCCAGGTGAAGATCTATGCCTGGTACGACAACGAATGGGGCTATGTGAACCGCATGATGGACATTGCCCGGATGATGGCCGAGTCCCTGTCATGAGCCTGCACCCCTCACCCCAACCCTCTCCCCTCAAGGGGAGAGGGAGATAGCAGGAAATAACACCCAGGGGTCGGAGTCCACCCAGGGGTCGGAGTCAAATTCCGCCCAAGCCTCTACAATGAACGAAATCAGACTGTTCCACACCGTTAAATCCTCCCAACATCTTCCCATTTGACTCCGACCCCGACCAGCCGTGTATGTCGCATTGGCCCGATATATCCGCTTAAGGTAATATAATTGATACCGGGTTTTACTTTTTCACAAAGGGATACATCAGATGAGCATCAGGGTCGGCATCAACGGCTTTGGCCGTATTGAAAAACCGGCCACCCCTCACCCCAGCCCTCTCCCCTCGAGGGGAGAGGGAGACAGCAATAAATGACGCGGGCAATGCCATCTACAACGCCCTCCCCTCAAAGAGGGAGGGAGATAGCAGGAAATGTCTGATCTGCGCAATTATCTCACCGTCACCGGCGGTTACTGGGCCTTTACCATCACCGACGGCGCCATCCGCATGCTGGTGGTGCTGTATTTTCATCTGCTCGGTTACTCGCCTTTCGAAGTGGCCATGCTGTTTCTGTTTTATGAATTCTTCGGCATCGTCACCAACCTGGTGGGCGGCTGGCTGGGGGCGCGTATTGGTCTGAACCTGACGATGCACATCGGCATGGGGATGCAGGTTGTCGCACTGGCCATGTTGGCGGTTCCCGATGCCTGGCTATCCGTGCCCTATGTGATGTTCGCCCAGGCCCTCTCGGGCATTGCCAAGGATCTGAACAAGATGTCTGCCAAGGCCTCGGTAAAGACCCTGACTAAAGGCGGTGCCGAAGCCAGGCTGTTCAAATGGGTCGCCATTCTCACCGGCTCCAAGAATGCCCTCAAGGGCGGAGGATTCTTCATCGGCGCGGCCCTGCTGGAATGGATGGGTTTTCGTGCCGCGCTGCTGGTGCTGGCAGGCATGTTGCTGGTCGTGCTCCTCATCACCGCCATCCTGCTTCCTTCGGGCGTGGGGAAGATGAAATCCAAACCCAAGTTCAGCCAGGTGTTCTCCAAGGTGCCTGCCATCAACTGGCTATCCGCGGCACGCTTCTTTTTGTTCGGGTCACGGGATGTGTGGTTTGTGGTGGGTCTGCCGGTGTTTCTCTATGACGTACTGAAATGGGACTTCATGGAGGTGGGCGCCTTTCTCGCCCTGTGGGTCA
>JALVNE010000202.1 GCA_027026755.1 Sedimenticola sp.
GGGTGTCGGACTCGTATTCCACGTGCGCGGTGGCAATGGTGATACCACGCTCGCGCTCTTCCGGGGCATTGTCGATCTGGTCGTAAGCCTTGGTCTCACCACCAAACTTCGCCGCCTGCACGGTCGTGATGGCCGCGGTCAGCGTGGTTTTACCGTGGTCTACGTGACCAATGGTGCCCACGTTTACATGGGGTTTGGTTCTTTCAAATTTTTCCTTAGACATCGCCGAACAATCTCCGAAAAATAAATTACAATGGTCAACGCTTCAGTAAAACCGTATGCCAAGGCATACCGGAATCTGGAGCCCAGAAGCAGATTTGAACTGCCGACCTCACCCTTACCAAGGGTGTGCTCTACCAACTGAGCTATCTGGGCAAAGCTTGTCCGCCCTGACATCCTGCCAGAACAAAACCTGGAGCGGGTGATGGGAATCGAACCCACGTAGTCAGCTTGGAAGGCTGAAGTTCTACCATTAAACTACACCCGCTGAACACGCGGCCAAGTACCGCTCATCCTCGTCGGCAGTATCGCCGACCGGCGCAACGCCCACCTCCCTGCGGGCCGCCATCGTCTGTACCACCCTGAGGGATTTTCCGGACAGACGAAATAAATGGTGGAGGATTACTCCGGGCGTCCTGCCCTCCGCCCTCCGGGCCGGCGTCGCTCCGCTCCGCCGTTTCGCCCGCTCCCGGCGGGCGAATCGAACCTCTTTCGGAGGTTCTCATCCTCCCCCTGCCGAACAGCGGGAGTAACTATAAAATCTGGTGGAGGGGGGAGGATTCGAACCTCCGAAGGCTGAGCCAGCAGATTTACAGTCTGCCCCCTTTGGCCACTCGGGAACCCCTCCAAAAAAGAGGACGCATTTTCCAGAATAATTCTCAGAATGTCAACACCATTCCTGGAAAAAAATACCTGACCTGCAGACCTCCTCGCTTCCAGCTATGGAAAAGACGGCTGGCGGGCAGTACACTAGCATCCTTTTTAATAAAGTAAAGCCCGCGCTCATCAGGCTTCCAGACATTCATGTACAGACTCCCGGTTCCCTTCCTTTTTGCCCTGACCCTGACCCTCTCCGCATGTCAGGTTCCGGCCATCAAACCCGACACGGGCAGTCAGGCAGAAGTGAAAAGTCCCGCCCGGGAGCTTCCCTTCAAGAGCACCGCCGAAGCCCCCGATCACGTCGACAAGGAACTGCTCTACGATTACCTGGCCGGGGAAATCAGCGTCCAGCGCGGCGATTGGGAAGCCGCCTATGAACACCTCATGGCCGCGGCACAGCAAGCCAAGGATCCTGTGGCGGCCAGCAAAGCCGCCCGCCTGGCCTGGCGCCAGGACGATCGCGCCAAGGCGGCCGACGCCATCCGCCTGTGGATAGAGTACGACCCCAACTCCTTGGCAGCCCGGCAACTCGCCCTGCTCAGCAGCTTGCGGAGCAATGACCTGGCCGGTGCCAGGGAACAGGCCCTGGCCATCATCCAGATAGCCGATGCTCTGGGCAAGGATGGCTTTCTTCTGCTGGGCGCCGCACTTGCCTCAGCGAAAGGAAAGGCCAAACTCACCCTCATGGACGAGCTGGTCAGACGATACACTGACAATGCCCATGCCCATTACGCCAGGGCGCTGGTCTTGACCCAAGAAAAGGATTTCGATGCCGCCCTGTCTGCAGTAGCCCTGGCCAACGCCCTGGCGCCGGACTGGGACAAACCCTACCTTCTGCGCGTACAGATTCACGCCATGCGAGGCGAGGATGAGCACGCGGAACAGGCATTGCGCGATGCCGTGCATCTGCACCCGGAAGCACCCGCCATCCAGGAAGCCTACGGGCGGTTGCTGATGCAGCAAAAAGAATACGACAAGGCCCTTGAACACCTCCAACAGGCCCTCAAACATAAGCCCAGGGATCAGGAGCTGCTCTACCTGACGGGCGTGCTGGCGCTGCAGACCAAGAACTGGAAGCTGGCCAGACGCACTTGGGAGCAGCTCAGGGACGACCCGCGTTTGCAGAAACAGGACGAGGCCTGGTATTTCCTGGGGCAACTCGAGGAATTGCAGGGCAACCTGGAGCAGGCGGTGGAAAACTATCGCCATGTAAAAGGAGGACGACTGAGGAACGACGCCCTGCTGCGTATTGCCATTCTTACCGGCAAGCTCGGGAAGCCCGAGGAGTCAAGAAAACTGTTCCGCAACCTGCGCATTACCGCCCCTCACCAGGCCGTTCAGACCTATATCACTGAAGCCGAACTCTTCAAGGAACTGAAGAAGCCGGATCAGGCTCTGGCCATCTACAACGAAGCCATACAGGCCTATCCCCAGGATACCGACCTGCGCTACGCCCGCGGCCTGCTGGCAGCAGACATGGGCAATGTCGGCCTCGCGGAAAAGGACTTCAAGGCCGTGCTGAATCTCAAGCCGGATGACACGGACACATTGAACGCTCTGGGTTATACCCTGGCAGACCAAACCGACCGTTACCAGGAGGCTTACGACTACATCAGTGCCGCCTACAAACAGGCGCCGGAAAGTCCGGCCATCCTCGACAGCATGGGCTGGGTACTCTACCGGCTGGGCCGTAAGGAGGAATCCCTGAAATTCCTCCGGGAAGCGGCAAAGCTGCTCGACGACCCGGAAATCGCCTCCCACCTGGGCGAAGTCCTGTGGGTCACGGGGGCGAAGGACGAGGCCCGCAAGGTATGGAAGCAGGGCCTGAAGAACCACCCAGACAGCAAGAAACTCATCGAAACCATGCAGCGTTTTCAGTGAACCCGGAAAACATCTACTGGGCAGCTCCCGCCAAACTGAACCTGATGCTCCGGGTCGTGGGCAGGCGGCCTGATGGCTACCATCTGCTGCAGACCGTGTTCCAGTTCCTGGACCAGGCGGACGGGCTCCGCTTCAGGCTGCGCACCGATTCCCGGGTACAATGCGCCCCCGCCCTGCCTGGCCTGTCCGACGAGCAGAACCTGGCCACCCTGGCCGCCCGGCTGCTGCAAAGGCATACTGGCCATGAAGGCGGTGTGGACATACACATCGACAAACGGCTCCCTATGGGCGGGGGACTCGGCGGCGGCAGCTCCAACGCCGCCACCACCCTGCTGGTACTCAACCAGCTGTGGCAGCTGGACCTGGACATCAGCGAACTGGCCCAACTGGGACTTGAACTGGGGGCGGACATTCCTGTCTTCATCCACGGTCATTCCGCCTGGGCGGAAGGCATAGGGGAGAAATTGCGGTTCTTCGAGCCGGAACAGCCCTGGTACCTGGTACTGACACCGGACTGTCATGTTTCCACAGCGGAAATTTTTTGCGATTCCCAATTGACACGGGACGCCAAGACAATCAAAATACGCGACTTCATTGCGGGTCGGCATGAGAACACCTTGCAATCACTGGTGGCGGAGCGTCATCCCGAGGTTCACAAGGCGCTGGCCTGGCTGGACCAGCATGGCGAAGGCAGGCTCACCGGCACCGGCGCCTGCGTATTCGGGGAGTTCTCTTCGCGGCAGGCGGCTGAACAGGCGCTGCAACAGCTGCCCGCGGACATGAAGGGTTTTGTGAGCCAGGGGCGCAACATCTCTCCCCTGCACACTCAGTACCAACAGTTTTTTGGGGCGTGGCCAAGTGGTTAAGGCACCGGACTTTGACTCCGGCATCGCAGGTTCGAATCCTGCCGCCCCAGCCATACACACATCAGGCCGCCTGACGAGGCGGTTGACAGGCAAGTGGGGGCCATACAGGTGGCTAGCAATGGCATGATGGTCTTCGGTGGCAATGCCCACCCGGCACTCACGCGGGAAATCGCGGATTACCTCGACCTGGCCGTGGGCAAGTCCGTCGTAGGGCAGTTCAGCGATGGTGAAATCCAGGTAGAGATCGAGGACAACGTGCGCGGCAGGGACGTATTCGTGGTGCAACCCACCTGCGCGCCCACCAACGATCACCTCATGGAACTGCTGGTGATGATAGACGCCCTGCGCTGGGCCTCTGCCAACCGCATCACCGCCGTCATTCCCTATTTCGGCTATTCCCGCCAGGATCGGCGCCCCCGTTCCGCGCGGGTGCCCATCACCGCCCGCCTGGCGGCCAAGATGATAGGCACGGCCGGCGCCGACCGGGTGCTGACCATGGATCTGCATGCAGACCAGATCCAGGGCTTTTTCGACATTCCGGTGGACAACATCTACTCCTCGCCCATACTGCTGGGAGACATCTGGCGTCAGAAGTATCCAGAGCTGATGGTCGTTTCACCCGACGTGGGCGGCGTGGTGCGCGCCAGGGCCCTTGCCAAGCGCCTGGACGATGCCGACCTCGCCATCATCGACAAGCGCCGCCCCAAGGCCAATGAGGCCCAGGTGATGAATATCATTGGCAACGTGGAAGGCCGTTCCTGTGTACTCGTGGACGATCTGGTGGATACGGCGGGCACCCTGTGCAAGGCCGCCGACGCCCTCAAAGAACATGGTGCGGCAAGAGTCGTGGCCTATTGCACCCATGCGGTGTTGTCCGGCCCGGCGGTAAGGAATATCGAAGGCTCCAACCTGGATGAACTGGTGGTGACCAATACCATCCCGTTGCGGCCAGAGGCGCAGGCCTCGAACAGGATTCGCCAGCTTTCCATTGCCGGAATCCTGGCGGAAACCATGCGCCGCATAAACAACGAGGAGTCTGTCAGCTCTCTGTTTATGGACTGATTTTCGCGGTCCCCGTGACCGCAGCCACTGCCTGGCCCGTCTGGTCGCGGACGAGCCGGGTTTTTGTTTCGACCCGGCCCAGGGCCGGTACTTTTCTCAGGAGAGAACAATGTCAGAAATGTTCAACATTCAAGCTGTAGCCCGCAGCGACAAGGGGAAGGGTGCGAGCCGCCGCCTGCGTCGCCAGGGTCTGGTTCCCGGCATCATCTATGGTGGCGGCAAGGACCCCGAAATGATTGCCACCCTGCACAACAAGCTGCTGCAACACCTGGAGCACGAGGCTTTCTATTCCTCCATCGTGAACGTCGAAGTGGACGGCAAGATACAGCGCGTGGTTCTCAAGGACCTGCAACGCCATCCCGCCAAGCCCTTCGTGCTGCATTTCGACCTGCAGCGGGTCGCTGATACCGACCGCATCAAGATGCAGGTGCCCCTGCACTTCGTGGGCGAGGAAAGCGCGCCTGGCGTCAAGGCCGGCGGCACCATCAGCCACGCCATGGTGGACGTGGAGGTCATCTGCGAGGCGCAGAATCTGCCCGAATATATCGACGTCGATATATCCGGCATGGAGGTCGGCGACATGCTGCACCTGTCCGACCTCAAGCTGCCCGAGGGCGTGGAAATCGTCGCCCTGTCCCATGGCGATGCCCATGACTACGACGAACTCGTGGTTACCATTCATTCCAAGGGGGCAGCAGCTGCTTCCTCCGAGGAAGACGAAGGAGAAGCAGGCGAGGAACCTTCTGCCGAAGAAGAATAATTCTTCTTTTCCCTGCCCGGAAAACGGCGGCCATGTGCCGCCGTTTTTTTGTTAACCTGCTCCAATAATCACGACTGGCACTCGTCATCACACCATGCAACAAGGCATTCAATGCATCATCGGCCTGGGCAACCCGGGAGAAAAATACCGCGACAACAGGCATAACGCGGGCTTCTGGTTCGTCGATGAACTGGCCCGCCGCCACGGCATCGAACTGCGTCCGGAAGGCAAGTTCTTCGGCGATGTCGGCAGGCTGGATCTGGCCGCGGGGAAATGCTGGCTGCTCAAACCCATGACCTATATGAACCGCAGCGGCAAGTCTGCCAGCGCCCTGGCCCGTTTCTATCGCATCCCCCCCGAACACATCCTGGTGGTACACGATGAACTGGATCTCCCCGCCGGAGCCCTGCGCCTCAAACAGGGCGGCGGCCACGGTGGGCACAATGGTCTGCGTGACATCATCTCGGCCCTTGGCAGCCGGGATTTCTGGCGCCTGCGCCTGGGCATAGACCATCCTGGACATCGGGACAAGGTGACCGGCTATGTACTCTCCAGACCTTCCCGGGACGATCAGCAGAAAATCGAACTGGCTGTGGATGCGGGGGCTGATGCCATCGAGGATCTGCTGCGGGGCGACTACCAGAAGGTCATGAACGAACTGCACAGCAGGGCAAAATAGAAAAACCGCCTTTTACGACGAAAAAAGGCGGTTCAGGGTTTTCCTGCCGGGCAATCGCCCGGCATTTTCTTTGGTCACTGGCTGTTCACGCCAAATACATATTTCGGCTTGAACAAATACACCAGTACCGGCAGCAGCATCAGCGCCGTGAACACATCGATGACCAGGGCTTCGCCGATGAACATGGCCAGGCCCCAGGTATTGGCCAGATCCGTTGCCACCAGAGGAATGAAACTGCCCAGCAGCACCACCACGGACACGATGACCGCTGATCCCGTGGTATTGAGGGTATTCCTGAGCGAGCTGTTCCAGTCACCGCCAGATCCCGCCATTTCCTCACGCAGACGGGAGAACATGTAGATGCCGTAGTCCACACCCAGGCCCATGGCGATGCTCAGGGTCACCAGCAGGTGGAAAGCCAGGTTGCCCGACCACTCCTGCACGGAAGTAAAATAGCCGCCAAGGCCATACTGGGCGAACAGGGTGATCATCAGGGTGAAGATGAGGATGCCGGACACCAGCAGGGAGCGGAAAATCAATGCCGCCACCAGGAACACCACCAGCGCGGTGAACAGGGGGCCTGTCAACCAGTTGTCCATGGCCACTTCGCGCGTGGCCTCCGTGGCTCCCAGGAAGCCGCCGACCCCGGGACGCGTATAGGCCGGCCCTGGCTTGGCCATTTCATTGTTGTCGCAAGCCTGGTATTTTTCCGAATCGTCCACCGGGCCGCAACGCAGGCCGAAGTTGACCTTGCGGAAGCCCTTGTCATTCTTGTGCGCCTCGATATAGTCCTGGATATCCATGGTGACCTGGTGAGTCTCCCGGGGATCCATGGTATTGATGAAGCCCAGAACCACACCCTCGTTCCAGTCGGCGGATACGAAGGAATCCATGTCTCCCGCGCTGGTATTTGCCTCCAGCAACCCATTGTAGCTCTGCACGATATCATTGGGATTGCCCTCGGGATCACGGGAAGCCAAGAACTCCTTGGAAGGAACGGCCAGGTTGGCGATATCCGGCTGCTCGCCAAACAGCAGCATGTTCACCAGGCGGATGTATTGCGCGTAGGAGCCCGTATACCCGATATAAGGATGTTTGCGCATCCATGTTTCCATGGCTTCCATGTCCGCCAGCACCTCGGCATCGTTGAAGATACCCTGAGCGCCACAGGCTTCTGAATCCCAGCAAGAGCGGGCCTGGGATTCTTTTGCGCAGACAGCAGCACGTTCCTTTCGATCCTCTATATCGTAGATTTCATCCGGAAACAGTTGATCACCTTCACATTCCTTGAGCACCGGCTTCTTGCCGCGAATGGGAATGCTCACGGATATGACGCCAGGCATGATCTCGTTCAGCTTGACCAGATCCTTCCAGATCTGGGAACTGCCTTTGAAGGCTGCCCGGGCATAGTTGATGCCCTTCTCGACCCCCGGCATGATATCGCCTTCATTTTCCATCTTGGCCTGGGCTACAGGGTCGCCTTTCCAGTTGAAGATATTGGTGTAGTAAACAGAAACAGCCATGATGGCCAAAATGAAGGTGATGGGAATCAGCTTGCCTGGCCCCATGACGATTTTCGCCAGGATACCGCCCACTTTGACTTCCCAGCTGTGGCCGCCCGCATGGCATTTCTCTACTGAGGGCGGGAACTTGGTCAAAAGCAGGGGAATCAGGGTGGTCGTCGTGGCAAGCAAAGTCAGCATGCCGAACATGCCGAACCAGGCATAGGCCTTGTAGAAGGAAATATCCACAGTGGCCAGGGTAGCAAAACCCACCATATCGGTGATGATGGACAGGGTCGCCGGAACGATGGTATGGGAGATGGCGTTGCGCGCCGCAGCGTCACAGTCACCACAGGCGCCATAATCCAACAGGAATCGCCGCGTCACCTGCACCGAGTGCCCTATTCCAATAGCCAGCAGCAGCATGGGTGTGAGTACCATCATGGTGGTCAGCTTGAAGGCCGTGAAACCCATCAGACCTAGGGTAAAGGTTATGGTCATGCCCACGCCAAGGAGCGGAAAGAAGGCGCCGCGCCAGTCGCGGAACTCCAGCCACAGAACCACGATGACGATGGCAATGGAGATGGCGAACAACCACCATTTGTGCACCAGATCCGCCAGCATCCAGGCCAGGAAGTAGGGTTCGCCAGCGACCAGCAGCTCGATTCGGTCATCCTGGGACACTTCGTCCATCAGCGCCCGCACCTGTTCCACCCAGGGCAGATAGATGGCTTTTACATCGTCCGAATAGTCGGCAATGATGTAGGCCGCCTTGGCCACGCATTCTTCCTTGTGATAATCCTCGTAGGCACAACGCTTGCCGTCCTTGTCGAACATGGCCACCAGCATGGGCGCCATGACCGGGTTGGTCTTGATGCCTTCCTTGAGAAAATCCAGCTGTTCCTTCGCCTTGGCGGGATCGTCCGTGCTGATGCCGGAGGTGGGAATCAGACGCTTGAAAACCAGCCCATCTTCCGGGCTGCTGTTCATGTACTTGATTTTCTGCGCGGCGAAGTCGATGAAGTTCGCTTCACGAGACGTCGGCAGAGCCACCAGCCTGCGATGCAGCTCCTGCACCTTGTTCACGAACCAGGGTTGGTAGATATCCCCTTCCTTGACCCGCAGGGAAAAGACCATCAGGTTGCCCATGCCGAAGTTGTGCTCGGCATAGAGGTTGGTGGCAACATAGCGGTTGGTGGGGGGCAGCAGGGTATCCGGATCATTGCGGATATCCAGCTTGGGAATATAAAGAGCGCCAATGATGGTGCCGATGATCAACAGAAAGATGATTGGCATTCGATACTTCAGAACGAAATCTGCGTATCTTTCCGCCATGCCGCGTTTGTGCGCCTGTTCTCCCATAAGGTACTCCCGATATGCTGCTTAAGAATTGAAATTATTATCGCTCCGGACAGCGGCCCGGGCTTTCGCTGCTGATACAGAACTTGAATCCATGTGCCGGAAGACCTGTCCGGCGAAAGAGATGCCCCTGTAACCGAAATGGGAACAAAAGCATCCGCTGACGGGCAAGGCAGGCCGAGGCCTGCCTTGCCGCATTACCGCAACCCGTGCGGATTATCCATCATTCCCAGATATATTTGAGGCCGATCTGGGCGTTGGACGAGTTCTTGAACTGACCAAAGGTGGTGTCTTCATCACCCCAGTAGAAGTTCAGCTCGGCGGTACCGATGAACTCGTCCGTGAAGGAATACTCCACGTCGAAGCGGTCCCAGAAGCCACCACCATCTTCGTACATGACGATGTTGTTCCAACGGCCCAGCTGGCTTTCGCCAAAGGGCTTGGACAGGAACAGGGAATAGAATTCCTTGTTCTCCCAACCCTTGTTCAGGCCATTGGTCAGATGCAGGGTGGAGAAATCACCCGTATAGCGGGAACAATCATAGGAAATTCCCGCCTGGGTGGTGCAGCTTCGCTTGTCATCCACGAAATCCAGGTTGTTCTGCTGGATGAACTGACCGCTGACCAGCATGTTGGTCAGCACGGTGATATCCACGCCGATGACATAGCTGAACTTGTCCATGTCTTCCATGGTCAGGGCGTTGGTCAGGTCACCAATACCCAGCAGACGCTTGTCCACGACGGGCTGTTTCTCCCCCTTGTCGTACAGAACCTCGGCACGCAGAACCACCGGCAGGTCACCCCACTGGGTGCCGTAGTCCAGGGAACCGCCGATGCTGTTCACCCGGGAGCGGGTTTCTTCCATTTCCATGTACACGCCGTTCTGATTCGCATTGGGCATGCCCGTGGTGGGATCGAAAGCCCCGTAGAACTGTCCTGCGCTGTTCATCAGCAGGATGGTGGGCATGGCGTCGAGATCCGTCATGGCATTGTTGCCCACCTCGTTGGCGGCAAGGGTGTCACCGGGGTTGGGCATGATGATGGGATTGTTGTTGGGATCGGTGCCCACTACCATGCCCCGGGCGCGCAACACCTCCAGCTTCTCGCCCGTTACGGCATCACGCCAGCTCAGGTTGACCTCGGGATTGGCGCTGTAGTGATAGAAATAGTTGATACCGAAGTTCAGGCCATTGTCCAGGGAAGCCCGGTAACGAAAACCGGCATTGAGCTTCTCGGCATCCGGTTCGTCGACCACATACTTGGTATCGGCACCAGTGAACATGGGCCCCTGGGGGGTGAAGTTCACGTTGGTGAAAGTGTTGAAGGTGGCAAAGGTCGCGTTGGGCATGTATTCGAACGCGGACTTTGGATTGGAAGGATCCCAGTTTACCTGGGTGACCTGAGGACCATTGACATCCATCAGGTTGGTCACATTGTTGTTGGCGTTGGGATCACCCGGATACAGACCGTTCTGCGCAATATTATTCAGCACGATATAGCCGGGGCCGAAAGGCACGGGGGTCTGGGTGCCGTCACAGCCCGTGGGGGGACAGGGGAAACCATATACCACGGGCATGCTGGCAAAGCCATCGACAGTGAGTCCCGCAAAGGGCAGCAGGCCAGCCATGTTGAGATTGCCGGTGAACATGCCGGCCATGGCCGCGCCGTTGAAGCTTCCCGCCACGCTGGCCAGGGCGGGCGTCACGTGCAGAAAGCCGTTGACGTCGCCGGTGATGGAATCCACGCCTTTCATGATGAAGGGATGACCTTCGTCACCGTCACGGTTCAGGCCGGGAATGGCGTTCTTGCGGTTTTCGGAAACGATGAACTGGACGTTGCCGGTTTCGCCGATATTTCTTTCCACATTCAGCATCCAGATGGGAATACGGGAATCTTCCATGGCGTTCTGAGCCATTTCACGGAAATCCGTGGGATTGATGATATCCAGCAGCTTGATGCCGTCTGCCGTTCCCCAGACCACCTGTTGCTTACCGAAACGGATGTTCCAGTCACCCGCCGCGTAATCGATATACAGCTCCCGCAGCCAGTCGTTCTGGGTATAGCTTTCGTGGCATTTGTAGTCGCTGTTGACCCCTTCGGAATCACAGACGATGTTCAGGTCCAGGTGCCAGCTGCCATCTTCACCGAGCAGGCCGTTGACGAAGAAACGCGCGGAGTTCTCGAACTTCAGCAGGTCGCCGGCATCGTGACCGCTGTTGTCCAGCATGTTCCGGGCTTCTCCGGTCACCTGACCGTCATTGACGAATATGGCGGTCTCGTTCTTGAGGAAGCCGTTTACCTCGATGTCCTCGAAAAACCCCGCGTTCGCCGCCGCAGGCAATGTCATGGCCGCAAGCATGGCCAGATGTAAGGATGAACGTTTATACATTTTACTCTCTCCGTGTACAGGCATGGCCGCCGGGACCATGCCGCAGGATATTATTTATTAGCGTTTGATCTTGCGCAGGGTCTGCTCTGACCAGAGCTTGTCCTTGAAGTCGCCATTGGCAACGCTGACGCCCTCGGGAATCACAGCCCAGGTTTCATGGCCCGTCGCCAGGGTCTTGCCATACCAGTAGCCCCAGAACAGGGCACGGGGATCATCCAGGGGAGAATCCCGCCAGTTACGGTCGATGACCTTGATCTTGTTGCCGTCCTTGAAATATTCGGTGCGGTAATCGGCGAAGGTCTTGGTATCCACATAGCTGATGCGATAGTCATACCACCAGTTCTCGAACTTGGTGGTGCTTTTCAGCTTGTAGACTTCCTTGCCCTTGTGTTCACAGGCTGCAGGAGGCAGATTGCGCGTGTAGCGGCCACGCTGGTTCTCGGGGATATCCATCGTCCCCAGACAGTCGTTGAAAGTCTCCTTGCCCAGCAATTCATGGGTTTCATGCATGGGCTTGCGCAGGGTGACATCGCCAAAGGTGAAATCGCTGCCGCCCCAGGCATCGTCGTGGGCCGGCTGGGCGAAACGGCGGATCTTGCGCAGGGCAGGCAGCCAGATCATATAGGACTGGGACTTGTTGTCATCCACATAGTCGGTGATCAGCATGCCGGTACCACGCAGCTTGCCAGACCGGAAGATAGCAAGGTCTTTTGCCTGAATCACGCCATCACTGTAATTGTTGTTGAGAAAACGCTCCAGGGTGATGGTGGTGGGCTTCTCACCCTTGCCCTTGAGAATCAGCGTGGTGATCTTCTTACCTTTCTTGGTGATGGCATAGTTCTTCATGGCGTAGAAGTGGTTCACGAAGTAAACCTGGTCTGCCACCTGATCAGCGGTCAGATCACCGCTGGGGTATGGCAGGTCCTTGGGAACTCCCGCCATTACGGTCATGGTGCTGGCCAGCATGGCGGGGGCGATAGTGGCAATAATTTTCTTCTTCATCATCTATTCAGTTCCTTAACGATTCATAAAATATCCGGAATCCCCTCGCCAGACGAGGGGCCCTACTCTCAGTACCAAAGCCCCCTGATCCATTACCGCGACCAGACAGCAGAAAAACGAACCAACAGGCATCAACGCTTGATCTTGCGCAAGGTGCGCTCAGACCAGAGTGACGGCTTGAAATCAGCATTGTACTTGATGACCTCCTTGGGTATGACAGCCCAGCTCTCGTGGCCGGTTCTGAAATCCTTCCCATACCAGTACCCCCACGCCAAGGCCCGCGGATCTTCCAGACCAAGACTGCGCCAGTCCCGGTCTATGTACTTGATCTTCTTTCCATTCTTGTAATATTCCGTGCGGTAATCCGCAAAGGTCGTGGCATCGACATAGTTGATCCGGTAGTCATACCACCAGTTTTCAAACTTGGTGGTGCTCTTTACCTTGTAGACTTCCTTGCCCTTGGACACGCAGGACTGCTTGGACAACTTCCTTGTATAACGATTGCGCTGATTCTTGGGGATATCCATTCCATCCAGACAATCCTCGAATATCATCTTGCCCAGAAATTCGTGAGTCTCGTGTTCAGGCTTGCGCAGCACCACGTCGCCAAAGGTGAAATCCAGCCCTCCCCATGAATCATCCTGAGCCGGCTGGGCGAAACGGCGGATCTTGCGCAGGGCAGGAAGCCAGATCATGTAAGACTGTCCCTTGGCATCGTCATCGTAAACCGTGATGAGAATACCCGTGCCACGCAACTTGCCGGAACGGAATATGGCCAGATCCTTGGCCCGAATCACCGGATCATCCTCATAGTCGTTGTTGAGGTAGCGCTCCAGGGTGTTGGTGGTGGGCCGTTTTCCCTTGGCCCGGCTGATGAGCACGGTAATCTTCCTGCGGACCTTGGTAATGGCAAAATTCTTCAGTGCGTAGAAATGGTTGACAAAATAGACCTGCTCGATGATCTCCTTGGCGCTGGGCTGTCCTTTGGGATAGGGCAGCTGAGGAGTGACACCAGCGCTCGCTACGCCAGCGGCTCCCGACACAAGGAACACTGCAACGGCAAGACCGGTTCGACAACTCCTCATAGGCATCACTCCCCCAACTCGATACACTGTTATTTTTTTACTGCGTTATGGCGGCACGATACCTGTGCGACACGGCAGAATGGGTTTTCCACCTTCCCTGCAATGGGCAGGTTCCGACAGCACTCCTGGGTGTGGATTATTAAACAAAAAGACAAAACTTACCACTGCTTTTCAATGAAATTTTTTTCGGTTTGTGTTAAGCAAGAATATTCTGATATTCCGGAATACTTCTTTTCTGCTTGGGAATCAAGCAACAAATAGGCATCCTCAGCTTGCATTCGGCCACCCGATGGCAGAAAATTTCCTCTCCCGATCACACAATGGACGACAATGACACTCCTCGTTCTGGGTTTGAACCACACCACGGCCCCTGTCGATATCCGCGAGCGCATCACTTTCGGCCCGGATATCATCGTGGGCGCCCTGCGCAGCCTGACCGAAACGGAAGGCGCGAGCGAGGCCGTCATCCTGTCCACCTGCAACCGCACCGAAGTCTATTGCCACGGCTGCGACCTGAATCCGGATCAGCTGCAATCCTGGCTGGCCCGCTTCCACGGCCTGGAAACCGGAAACCTGTCCTCCTATCTGTATCTGCACCAGGAACACAAGGCTGTGGAGCACCTGCTGCGCGTGGCCAGCGGCCTGAATTCCCTGGTGCTGGGGGAACCCCAGATTCTCGGCCAGGTGAAATCCGCCTGGCAGACGGCATCTGACGCTGGCACCGTGGGCAAGATCCTCGGCCGTCTGTTCCAGCACAGCTTTGCCACCGCCAAGCAGGTACGCACGGATACGGCCATTGGCGACAGTCCGGTGTCCGTGGCCTTTGCCGCCGTGAGCCTGTCCCGGCAGATTTTTTCTGATTTGTCCAAACAGACCGCCCTGCTCATCGGCGCGGGAGAAACCATCGAACTCACCGCCCGCCACCTGCAGCAGCAGAACATCGGGCGTATTATCGTGGCCAACCGCACCGTGGCCAAGGCCCACGAGCTGGCGGAACAGTTCGGCGGCTATGCCATCGGCCTGACGGAGATCCCCACGCACCTGGCGGAAGCAGACATCGTGATTTCTTCCACTGCCAGCCCTGTGCCCGTACTGGGCAAGGGCGCCGTGGAAAGCGCCCTGAAACAGCGCCGCCACCAGCCCATGTTCATGGTGGACATCGCCGTGCCCCGGGACATCGAAGCAGAAGTACGCGAGCTGCGCGACGTCTATCTCTATACCGTGGACGACCTGGAGGAAGTCATCCAGGAAAACCTCAAGTCCCGCCAACAGGCCGCCGAGCAGGCCGCCGAGATCATCGAACTGCGCACGGCAGAATTCATGGCCTGGCTGCGCTCCCTGGACGCGGTGGAAATGATTCAGACTTACCGCGGCCAGGCCAACCGCATCAAGCAGGAAACCCTGGACAAGGCCCTGCGCATGGTGGACAACGGCACGCCGCCGCAGCAGGCCCTGGAGTTTCTTGCCAATACCCTCACCAACAAGCTCCTGCACACCCCCAGTTCCCAGCTCCGTGAAGCCGGCTCCAACGGCCAGCGCGAGCTTCTCGAAGCCGCTACCACCCTCTTTCAGCTCGATAAATGAAGGACAGCATCCGCCGCAAGCTCGAACAGGTCCAGGACCGGTTCGAGGAAATCACCGGTCTGCTGTCCGACCCGGAAGTGCAGAACGACCAGGACAAATACCGCAGCCTGAGCCAGGAGTACGCGCAGCTCGAACCCGTGAGCCAGTGCTACCGGCGTTATCTGGACAGCGAGAAGGAAATCCGTTCCGCCGAGGAGATGCTGGCTGACCCTGAAATGGCCGAGCTGGCCCGGGAATCCCTGGAAGAAGCCAGGCGGCTGCAGCAATCCCTGGAACCCGAGCTACAGAGACTGCTGCTGCCGAAAGACCCCAACGACGAGCGCAACATTTTTCTCGAGATCCGCGCCGGCACCGGCGGCGCCGAGGCAGCCCTGTTTGCTGGCGACCTGCTCAAGGCCTACCTGCGTTACGCCGAGAACCAGGGCTGGCGCACGGAAATGATCAGCGAAAGCCCCGGCGAACATGGCGGCTACAAGGAAGTGGTGGTGCGCATCATCGGCCAAGGGGTGTATTCCCGTCTCAAGTTCGAATCCGGCGCCCACCGGGTGCAGCGGGTGCCGGAAACCGAATCCCAGGGACGCATCCATACCTCGGCGGTCACCGTAGCCATCCTGCCCGAAGCCGAGGCCATAGACGCCGTCGAAATCGACAGCAACGACCTGCGCATCGACACCTACCGCGCCTCCGGCGCGGGCGGGCAGCATGTGAACAAGACCGACTCGGCCGTGCGCATCACCCACCTGCCCTCAGGCATCGTGGTGGAATGCCAGGATGAGCGCTCCCAGCACAAGAACAAGGCCCGGGCCCTTTCCCTGCTGCAGGCCCGCTTGCTGTCCTCCGCCCAGGAAGCACAGCATCAGGCCCAGGCCGCCGACCGCCGCCTGCAGGTGGGCAGCGGCGACCGCTCGGAGCGCATCCGCACCTATAACTTCCCCCAGAACCGGGTCACGGATCATCGCATCAATCTCACCCTGTACAAGCTGGACGAAATCATGGCTGGCAGCCTGGACCAGGTCATCGACCCCCTGATGCAGGAATACCAGGCCGAACAGCTCGCCGAATTGTCCCGCCAGTGAGCACCGTCGCCGAACTGCTGTCGGAAGCCCGCCAGCTCTCCCCGGAGGACGCGCCCCTGCTCCTGGCCCATGTCCTGGGCAAGGACCGCAGCTGGCTGTTTGCCTGGCCGGAACATCGACTCGACGACGCCCAGTTGAAACATTACCGTCAGTTGCTCGAGCGCCGCCGCCAGGGCGAACCCCTGGCCTATCTCACTGGCGAAAAGGCATTCTGGTCCCTGGATCTCGAAGTCAGCCCTGCCGTGCTCATCCCCCGACCGGAAACCGAACTTCTGGTCGAGCTTGCTCTGGATCTGGATCTGCCGGAAGCCATCCAGGTGCTGGAACTGGGCACCGGCAGCGGCGCCATTGCCATTGCCCTGGCCAAGGAACGCCCGGACTGGAAGATCACTGCCACGGATGCCAGCGCCGCCGCCCTGGACATCGCCCGCAGAAACGCCGCCAGGCACCAGGCATCCAACCTGGATCTCATCCAGGGCCACTGGTATCAGGCCCTCCCCGATGACCGGAACTATCAGCTCATCCTCAGCAATCCGCCCTATGTCAGAACTGGTGATCCACACCTTCTGCAGGACGGCCTCCCCTGGGAACCGCCGCAAGCCCTCACCGCGGGCAGCGACGGCCTGGCCGACCTGCGCATCATCATTGGCGAAGCCCCCGCCCATCTGTTACCGGATGGATGGCTGCTCGTGGAACACGGCTACGACCAGGGAAAGGCCGTGCGCGACCTGTTCGACAGCGCCGGGTTCAGCCGGGTGGCCACCCGGCAGGATCTGGGTGGGCAGGACAGGGTTACCCTTGGGTGCTATCCTCCCCGCCCATGAACGACGAACAACTGCTGCAATACAGCCGCCAGATCATGCTGCCCCAGATCGACGTACAGGGTCAGCAGCGCATTCTCGACGCCCGGGTGCTCATCATGGGCCTGGGGGGACTGGGCTCTCCCGTCGCCATGTATCTCGCCGCCGCTGGCGTGGGCGAACTGGTGCTGGCGGATTTCGACACCGTGGATCTGAGCAACCTGCAGCGCCAGATCATCCATACCCGCAGCCAGCTCGACCAGCCAAAAACCCGCTCGGCGGCGCACATGATCCGGGAACTCAATCCCGACTGCCGCACCCGCATGGTGGAATCCCGGCTGGACGATGAGCAGCTGGCGCAACTGGTGGAGGAATCAAACCTGGTGCTGGACTGCACCGACAACTTCACCAGCCGCTTTGCCATCAACCGCGCCTGCGTGGCCCATGGCGTGCCCCTGGTGTCCGGCTCCGCCATCCGCTGGGAAGGTCAGGTAGCCGTATTCTGCGACCGGCCCGGCGCTCCCTGCTACCACTGTCTGTATGGCGACAGCGGCGACCTGGACGACACCTGCGCCAACAACGGCATCCTCGCGCCAGTGGCCGGCATCATCGGCAGCATCCAGGCCACCGAAGCCCTCAAGCTCATCACCGGCGCCGGTGAACCCCTCAGCGGCCGCCTGCTGCTCATCGACGGGCTCAGCATGCAGATCCGCAGCCTCAAGCTCAAGGCCGACCCTCATTGTCCTGTATGCGGGAACCCTCACCCATGAATCAAAAGACTCTCGATCTGGACAAACTGCGCCAGGATCTCGTCATCCACGATGAGCTGCTGGGGCATCCCATGACATTCCACAGCACCTGGGGCCTGTTCTCCCCCAAAGCCATAGACGCGGGCACGCATCTGCTGCTGAAACACCTGCAGGTGGAGCCAGACGACAAGGCCATCGACCTGGGCTGCGGCTATGGCCCCCTGGGCCTGGCCATCGCCAAAAGCGCCTCCCGGGGACACTGCACCCTGGTGGACAAGGACTTCGTGGCCGTGGACTACGCACGCAAGAACGCAGCGCTGAACGGCATAGACAACGTGGACATCTACCTGTCCAACGGCCTGGACCAGGTGCCCGCCGACCAACGCTTCACCCTGGCCGTCACCAACCTGCCCGCCAAAACCGGCAAGGAGCATTACTACCTGTTCTTCAACGACATAAAAGAACGCCTGGAACCTGGTGGCCGTTTCTATGTGGTCGTCATTACCGGCCTGCGCCAGTTCATCGCCCGCAGTTTCAAGGAAATATTCGGCAACCACAAGAAGATCAAGCAGGGAAAAAGCTATACAGTGGCCATGGCGGTCAAAGAGTGACCCAAAACGTTCGGCAAACAGCATCCATAAGGGGTCGGAGTCAAATTCCACCCAACTGTTACAAGGAACGGGATCAAACTGTTCCATGCCATCGAATCTTCCCAACATCCTCGCCATTTGACTCCGACCCCGATCACCAATACCGCAAATGGACGGCGAGACGGTTGCGAGGGCGCGTTCAGCGATGCCCGGTAACATTTTGCACTTTGCTAATATTTATGCTCCATGAAATCGGCCTCATGAGCTGAATGTAGCACAACCTGTGCCGTTGGTTTTATAACAGCCAACATCACTCCGTAGTGGGCGCCATTGTCGGGCTGAAGCCCGACCTACAGGGATTGTCTATTCGGGATTTTGTCATGAATCAATGCGGCTCTACCGCCATCAGGCGCAGAATTACGTCATCCATCATTCACCAACAGACACAGTATGAAACAGACACTGAAAGTGGATTTTCCAGGCGGAAAGAAAGTGGACGTTCAGATCGGGGATTTTTTGATCCGGACAGACCAGTGCAAAAAAGCCGGCGGCGAGGCTTCTGCGCCTGAGCCTTTCGACCTGTTTCTGTCAGCCCTGGCCAGCTGCGCGGGCATCTATGCCCTGAATTTCTGCCATTCCAGGAACCTGCCCACGGAGGGCCTGGCCCTGGAAATGGACTGGGAGCGCGATGACAAGCCACCGTTCGCGGCCAGGGTTCATTACCGTTTGACCCTGCCCCGGGATTTTCCCGAGAAATACCGCGCCAGCATCCTCAAGGCCATGGATCTTTGCACCGTGAAGCGTTATCTGCATAATCCGCCGGCGTTTACCCTGGAAGCGCTTTGACGGTTGGGGCAGCAGCCACCGCCCCAACCGCGGCTCACCAGCCGAAGGTATTGACCAGGAACACGGCCATCTGAGCCCGGGTGACCTGGGCATCCGGGCAGAAATTGCCCCCGCCACAGCCGTTGCTGATGCCTTCGTTGGCCATCTCCTCCACCCAGGCAGCTGCCCAATAGTCGCTGGCGACATCGCCGAACTTGGTGCCGCTGGGCGCCGGCGGCCTGTAGGAAGCACCATGCTTGGCACGCAGCAGGAACACGGCCATCTGCGCCCGGGTCACCTTGTTCTCGGGACAGAAATTGTTGTCGTCACAACCGCCGGTGATGCCATCCGAGGCCAGTTGTTCTATCCAGGACGCCGCCCAGTGGCCGCTGGGAACATCGGCGAATACCGTCCCGGAGGCCGCGGGCGCCTGGTAGCTGCCGCCATTGATGGCGCGCTCCAGGAATACCGCCATCTGCGCCCGGGTCACCTGGCCCTCCGGGCAGTACATGCCGGCGCCACAACCCGAGGTGATGCCTTTCTGATAGATGGTTTCTATTTGGTCGTACGCCCAATAGCTGGCAGGCACGTCACTGAAGGTCGTGGTGCTCAGCGTCAAGCTGCCGTTGATGAAATATTGACCAATGCTGCCATAGTCGGAGTATCCCGGGCTGGCGCCGTTGCCCACGCCATCGATCTGCAGGTAATAACGTCCCCCGCTGACATTCACTGAGATACTGGCATCGGTTTCGTCCGCGGGTTCTGCGGAAGCCACCACACTGCCATTGCTGTCCAACAGCACGGCCTCCACGTCAAGGTTGGCGCCACGCCGGTTGCTTCTGGTGAACGCATCCCAGGCGGGAGTGACGGTAAGACTCAGGGGACCCGCCGCCGCATCCAGGTAGAACATATCCACATCATCCCTGTCGCCGATTATTCCCTTGTTCCCGGGGTGGCTGTTGTGGGGATCGGTTTCCGGATTGCTTGCCACTATATTTCCTGACGCATCGACGGACAGGGGTGTTGCCGTGCCCATGCTGTCGCCATGATCGTCCGCCCTGTAGCCCAGTTTGGCTGCGATGATGGCAATGTCGTCCTCGGTCCGGTTGGCATCGGGATATTCCCCCTTGCTCCACTGGGTCACGTTCTTGTAGTAACCAGCCCCCATGATGGGCGCCCAGGAAACCTTGCCACTACCGTGGCCGGTGTAATAGCTGTGGGAACTGGTACCGTCATGGGACAACCCCTGGTTGTGACCGAACTCATGACTGGCCGCCTCGGCCACGTAGGTGGCCCCGCCATGGCCAAGGTTGTTGAAATAGACCAGCGCCGGGGAATAGTGGGAATAGTTACTTCGGCCAAATACGTCCACATAGGCCACGCCTCCCGCACCCTTGGCCGGCATGTGCTTGCCATTGGCATCCACATCCTCCGTGATCAGGATACGTCCGACATGCGGCCCGAAGGAAGCCGGCTCCTCCGTGGTGACATCGATGTCGAAAGGCGCATAGTCCTCCGCCACGCGGTGCCATATCTCTCCAATACGCGCCCGTTCCTCGCTGCTGAAACTGTTCGGGTTGCCGTCGATGTCATAGGGCTTGGCCACCAGGGGATCGTTGGAGCTGTTCCAGGCGGTTCCGGTTATGGTATGGCCGTCGAAATCCAGATAGACCACATTGGGCGCACCGGGGCGGCTGTGGAGGACGAAGGTATCGGCAGCATTGATTGCCGGCAGCACAGCGGCCTCATCCGCCTGCTGTTCGTTCACAAGTTCGGGATCAGGGAGAAAGGTATCTGCAAAATACACGCCGCCATGGGCATCCACACGCAGGTAATCCAGGTCGCTCTGGTTGAGAGACAGGCGCCCCATCCATTCCAGCGCGCGGTTCCGCGCATCCTGGGGCAAGGCTTCCAGGGAGGTCTTCAGTGGGCCTGCCGGCAGCAGCTGCATGGATATGGGGGAACCGGCATCGAACAGCGGACCCGGTGAACCGGCGGCCTGAGCAGCGCCAACCACGAGCCCCAGCGCGACAGAAAACACCCTGACGGGCATCAAGTGGTTTCCCCACTCCATTTTTTTCATCGAGAATTCCTCATCTGAGCTGTACACATCGTCAAATAGACCAGACCCGCACAATGCGGGCACGGCAATGTAAGCATCATCTCTTTTCCGGATGCAAGCATTGCTCCCCGGATGCGCGAAGGCTGTCACAGGATTCGCTACGGAACAGCTGGCGGCACGCCGGGGCCGCCGAACAACCGCACTTGTCAGCTCAAATTTTTTCCATGGGGGGATAGTGATCCGGCCAGGGCGCGCAGGCCACGCCGGTTTCCACCGCGGCCCGGGCCACTGCGGGAGGAATAGTGTCACGCAGGCGGGCGTCCAGGGGCTTGGGCAGGATGTAGTCTGGACCGGATTCCAGGTTGTCCAGGCCATAGGCCCGCAACACCTTGCCCGGCACGGGTTCGTGGGTGAGATTCTTCAGGGCATGAACGGCGGCAATCTGCATCGCCTCGTTGATGCAGCAGGCGCGCACATCCAGGGCACCACGGAATATGAAGGGAAAGCCCAGCACATTGTTCACCTGGTTGGGGTAGTCTGAGCGGCCCGTGGCCATGATCAGGTCATCGCGCACCTTGTTGGCCACCTCGGGGCGGATTTCCGGCACCGGGTTGGACAGGGCGAAGACAATGGGCTTGTCCGCCATGGTGGCCAGCATCTCCGGACTCACCAGGTCCGGGCCGGATACGCCAATGAATACATCCGCCCCATGCATGGCATCCGCCAGGGTGCGGCATTCGGTGTCCGCCGCCACGCTGAACTTGAAGGGGTTGAGATTCTCCCTGCCCGTGTGGATCACACCCTGGCGATCCAGCACCAGGATGTTGTTGCGATGGGCGCCCATGGTGCACAGCAGACGCACGGCGGCAATGCCCGCCGCCCCGGCGCCCAGGACCACGATATGCGCCTCCTCCAGGGTCTTGCCCTGGATCTCCAGGGCATTGAGCAGGCCGGCGGCTATGATGATGGCCGTGCCATGCTGGTCATCGTGGAATACGGGAATATCCAGGCGCTCCACCAGGGCCTGCTCGATCTCGAAACAATGGGGCGCAGCAATGTCTTCCAGGTTGATGCCGCCAAAGGTGGGGGCAATACGCACCACGGTGTCGATGAACTCCGTGGGATTGGCGGCATCCACCTCGATATCGAATACGTCGATACCGGCAAAATGCTTGAACAGCACCCCCTTGCCTTCCATGACGGGCTTGCCCGCCAGGGCGCCGGTGTTGCCCAGGCCCAGAACGGCCGTGCCATCGGTGATCACCGCCACCAGATTACCCTTGGCCGTATAGCGGTAGGCATCCTCGGGGTTTTCGGCGATGCGGCGCACGGGCTCCGCCACCCCGGGGGTATAGGCCAGTGCCAAATCCCACTGGGATGCCGCGGGCTTGGTCAGCTCAACACTGATCTTTCCGGGCACGGGATGTTCATGATATTCCAGCGCCGCCTGGTTGATGTCCGCATCAGCATCTTTGCTCATGGATTGCCTCCCGATAAACTACAACGAATAGATACGCCAACTTTCACGAGCCCTCTGGTCACACCCCTGATGCCGGATAAAACCGTCATTGCAGGCCGGACTTCAATGCGACATTACTCCGTAGTGACCACCGTTGTCGGGCTGAAGCCCGACCTACGGTCATGGCGCAGAAAGGCGTCATGCAGAGTGAAGTAAAACAAATGGATCAAGCCTGCCGCCATCCCTGGCTCCTTGCGGCATACATTCCATCCCTGGAAATAACAAAGGCGCCACGAAGGCGCCTTTTGTGCCGCTCCTGCACGCTGGATCAGCGAGCGTAACGCTTGCGGAACTTGTCCACGCGACCGGCGGTATCCATGATCTTCTGCTGCCCGGTATAGAAAGGGTGGCAGGCAGAGCATATCTCGATATGCAGATCCTTGCCCAGGGTGGAACGGGTTTCAAAGGTATTGCCGCAGCTGCAAGTCACCTTGATGTCAGTGTAATCAGGATGGATGTCCGCTTTCATGTCCGTCTCCGGCCTCTGGCCGCTCTGTAGATTCGATAAACTTGACGCCTCGGCGCCACGGAATCGCGCATTTTAGGGAAGCGGCAAAAAAATAGCAAGCTTTTCTGAAGCCGATCGGCGCATCGGCGTTCATACTGTCTTCAAACACTTTGCTGGTTGGTGGCTACCCCTTTGGCGTTGAGCCCCACCGGCGGCTTCCCTTTGGGAGCTTCTGGGGTATAAAGCCCCCTCAGGGGAGATATGTGGCCTAGCCTTTTTTTGCCGCCTTTTTCCTGGCCGTCTTCGCGGCCACCTTCTTGGCGGACCTGCCTGACGCCTTTTTCACGGCCTTTTTCCTGCCCGCGGCTTTCTTCACCGCGGATTTCTTTACTGTTTTCTTGCTGACCGGCTTTTTCGCCACTTTTTTCTTGCTGGCAGCCTTCTTGACTATCTTTTTCTTGGCCACCTTCTTGCCGGCTGCAACCTTCTTTGCCGCAGCCGCTTTTTTCGTCACAGTCTTATTCGCTACCTTTTTTGCCGCCTTCTTCACGACCTTCTTCTTTGTGGCAGCCTTTTTCACGACCTTCTTTTTGACCGCTTTCTGGGTCGCGGCCTTTTTCACCGCTTTTTTCGCCACTTTCTTTACGATCTTCTTCCTTGCGGCGCTTTTTTTCACGGAGGTTTTCTTCGCGGCGGCCTTCTTCACGACCTTCTTCTTGGCCGGTTTCTTGGCCACAGACTTCTTCACGACTTTCTTCTTGGCCAGTTTCTTGGCCCCGGCCTTTTTCACCGCCTTTTTGGCCGCACTCTTTTTCACAGCCTGTTTCTTTTTCACTGCAGCCTTTTTCGCCGGAGACTTCTTCACTGCCTTGCCGGTGGCGGACGCAGAAGCCCTCATGTCCTCCCCTTCCACCACGGGCAATGCCTCTGCCGGCTTGTTCCCGGCGCTCCCGGGGCTTGCAGGCGTTTCCGCCTTTTCCCTTTGTTCTTCAGGAGGCTCCAGAACCACGGGCGTAGTATTGTCGATGATGGTCTGCACGCCTTCCCACAACTCGTCCTCGGTGCCATTGGCATCCACCAGGCGCAGCTTGCCCAGTCCGCGGTAGAAATCCAGCACCGGCTGCACTGCCACGTCGTATTCACGCAATTGGTTGGCGATGTTTTCCTCGTAGCCCCGGGGGCGACGGCTTACGCGGGCGCCACAGAGATCACAGATTCCTTCCACCAGGGGAGGGTTGACATAGAGGTTGTAGTGGGTGCCGCAGGCATCACAGTCGATGCGGCCCACCCGCCGCTCCATGAGTTCGTCCCGGTCGATATCGATCATCAGCACCAGGTCCAGGGGACGGTGTATCTGGTTCAGGGCCTGCTCCATGAATTCGGCCTGGGACACGTCCTTGGGATAGCCCACCAGCACGAATCCCGGGTCCAGCTCGTTCCTGCTCAGCACCCGCCGGAGGACGATATTGCACACATCATCCGATACCCGGCCGGAACCGATGGCATCCCTGGCCAGGCGCCCCAGCTCGTCCTCCTGCTGAGCCATGGCAGAAAGCTCTTCAGCAACTTCCTCAACACTCACCACCGGAAAGCCGTATTTATCGGCAATTTTCCTGGAGATCACGGATTTTCCCGAGCCTGGCGGCCCCAACAATATAATCCTCATGCGCACATTGTCCTTGAAGAGCAATTCATTGCCGGCCGAATATATCCTGCCTCGGGTTTTTCCTTTATAATTGGCGAGATTACCCGGACCAACGACCATTTTGCTACATAGCTAATCGCAGTTGGCCTCCAATGTCAAATCGAAAACAGGCAAAGTTCCTGATTTTCTGTACTTTTTTGACGCATTAACGCATTTCGGCAGGTTTTTGACGCATCATGGCCACAATTCCCGATTACGGCAAAAGTGAAGAATGGATCATCAAGACCACCCTGAAGGAACGCTATGGAGAAGACATCCCCTTCGAATACGCTGATGCGGAAATCCGCCTCGCCCCCGCCGACCGCGAGTTGAGCATCTGCCCCGTGGTGTATTGGCAGAAGGATGGCTGCAACTTCGTCATCTTCAAGACCGGCGACCGCCGCTATCGCTGCCAGTTTTTCTACCGTGGCTATCAGCAGTATGGCACCGGCGTGCATGAATATGACGATCTGAGCGAATGCATCGTGTCCCTGCTGCAGGCCCAGGCCGATCATGAAGCCAGGGAGCGCGGCGAGATCTGATACGGACCCGGAACCGAATTTCACACATCTATCAAAACTCTAAGCAAATGAGGGAGTTATCATGACAGCAAAGAATGCTTTCTATGCACAGTCCGGCGGCGTGACCGCCGTCATCAACGCGTCCGCCTGCGGCGTGATCGAAACCTGCCGCAAGCACAGCGACAAGATTGCCAACGTCTATGCCGGCCGTAACGGCATCATCGGCGCCCTGACCGAGGATCTCATCGACACCAACCAGGAGTCCGCCGAGGATATCGCCGCGCTGAAGACCACTCCCTCCGGCGCCTTTGGCTCCTGCCGCTACAAGCTCAAGAGCCTGGAAGAAAACCAGCGCGAATACGAGCGCCTCATCGAGGTGTTCAAGGCCCACAACATCGGCTATTTCTTCTACAACGGCGGCGGCGACTCCGCCGATACCTGCTTCAAGGTGTCCCAGCTGTCCGAGAAAATGGGCTTCCCCGTGCAGGCCATCCATGTGCCCAAGACCGTGGACAACGACCTGCCTATCACCGACAACTGTCCGGGCTTCGGCTCCGTGGCCAAGTACATCGCCGTTTCCACTCTGGAAGCCAGCTATGACGTGCGCTCCATGGCGAAAACCTCCACCAAGATCTTCGTCATCGAGGTCATGGGCCGTCATGCCGGCTGGATTGCCGCTGCGGGCGCCCTGGTCGAGGACTACGGCATTCCCGTGGTCACCCTGTTCCCCGAGGTGGAATTCGACCAGAAGAAATTCCTTGCCGCGGTGGACGCCAAGGTCAAGGAATTCGGCTATTGCACCGTGGTGGTTTCCGAAGGCTGTCACTGGCCCGACGGCAAGTTCCTGGCCGAGCAGGGCACCCGCGACGACTTCGGCCACGCCCAGCTCGGCGGTGCCGCCCCTGTGGTGGCCAACATGATCAAGGAGGCCCTGGGTTACAAGTTCCACTGGGCCGTGGCCGACTACCTGCAGCGTGCCGCCCGCCATCTGGCGTCCGAATCGGACGTGGAGCAGGCCTACGCCCTGGGTGAAGCTGCGGTGAACATGGCCCTGGAAGGCCACAATTCCATCATGCCCACGGTGGTGCGCGAGTCTTCCAGCCCCTACAAGTGGAGCATCGGCATGGCGCCCCTGTCCGAAGTGGCCAATGTGGAAAAGATGATGCCCATGGACTTCATCAGCGATGATGGCTTCGGCATCACCGATGGCTGCAAGGAATACCTGTATCCCCTGATCCAGGGCGAAGCCTATCCTGAGTATGATGAAAACGGCATGCCCCGTTACGTCACCATGAAAGGCATTGCTGTACCGCGCAAGCTGGCCGATTTCGAACTCTGATGCGAATTGCCTGCCCTGCGGGGCAGGCATGACCCAGATGAAACTGGACCGGGCCCGGGAACTCATCCAGGTGCAGCTGCAGTTCAAGAGCGGCTACAACCGCAATTCCGTGCGCATGGTGCTGGCGGAAGTGCAAAAGATCCACGGCCAGGGCGCCGTGGACCAGCTCATTCGGGAACTGGATCTGGAAAACCGATTCGACCTGAGACCGGGGACCGATTTTTCCAGTCTCAGATAAACAACAAACCCATAAACTCTAGGAGAACATTATGTCAGTACTGGTAGGCCGCGAGGCACCCGACTTTACCGCACCCGCGGTTATGGGCGATGGCAGCATCGTCGATGATTTCAACCTGAAGAGCCACACCAAGGACAAGTACGCGGTGGTTTTCTTCTATCCCCTGGACTTTACCTTCGTGTGCCCGTCCGAGCTGATCGCCTTCGATCACCGCCTGGACGAGTTCACCAAGCGCAACGTGGAAGTCATCGGCGTGTCCATCGACTCCCACTTCACCCACAACGCCTGGCGCAACACCCCCGTCAACGAAGGCGGCATCGGCCCGGTACGCTATCCCCTGGTGGCGGACATGACCCATGGCATCTGCAAGGCCTATGACGTGGAAACCCCCGACGGCGCCGTGGCTTTCCGTGGCTCCTTCCTCATCGACAAGGAAGGCATCGTGCGTCACCAGGTCGTCAACGACCTGCCCCTGGGCCGCAACATCGATGAGATGCTGCGCATGGTGGACGCCCTGCAATTCCACGAAACCCACGGCGAAGTCTGCCCGGCGGGCTGGAAGGAAGGTGACGAGGGCATGAAGGATACCCCGGACGGCGTGGCTGACTATCTGGCCAAGCACGCGGAAGAGCTGTAAATCAGCACCAACGCTGCGACAAGCCGGCCTTCGGGCCGGCTTTTTGCCTTTTGTCGGGGTAGGAAGGGCTCGGAGTCACATCAGGGGAAAGGTGCGCAGATTCAACCACCTTGGCTGATTTGACTCCGACCCCTCACTGCGCGACCCTTCCCCTTGGCCCCTCTCCCCGGCCAAGATTGGAGGGATTGGAGTCACATCAGGGGAAAGGTGCGTAAATTCAACTACGTCGGCTGATTTGACTCCGCCCCCTTAGATTCCGACATAACGACTACAACCAGGAGTGATACACCATGAACCTCGACCGCGTAACCCGGGGCAGCAACGTCCCCGACGAAATCAACGTCATCATTGAGATCCCGGCCAATGCCGAGCCGGTGAAATACGAGGTGGACAAGGAATCCGGCGCCATGTTCGTGGACCGCATCCTGCGCACGGCCATGCGCTACCCGGTGAACTACGGCTACATTCCCCATACCCTGTCCGACGACGGCGACCCCTGCGATGTGCTGGTGCCCACGGCCTTCCCCCTGATTCCCGGCTCTGTGATACGCTGCCGCCCTGTGGCGGTGCTGAAGATGACCGATGAATCCGGCGACGACGCCAAGGTGGTGGCGGTGCCTGTCGATGACATCACCGACCGCTGGTCCCATGTCAGAGATGTAGATGACATGCCCAGGGAACTCATGGAGCGCATGGCCCATTTCTTCGAACATTACAAAGACCTGGATGAAGGCAAGTGGGTGCGGGTGCAGGGCTGGGAAGGCGCGGACGCCGCGCGCAAGGAAATCACCGATTCCGTAGCCATGTTCGATAGCGCGCCGGAAAAGCCCCATTTCTGATGAAAATCTGTATCCTCTCTGACAGCCACGACCACATCCCTCTACTGGAGGCTGCCGTCAAAGACGCCGCCACCCTGGGGGCCGAAGCCGTGGTGCATTGTGGCGACGTGGTCGCCCCCAGCACCCTGGGCTGTCTGGAGCAGTTCAAGCTGCCGGTGCATGTCATTCATGGCAACAACACCGGCGACCTCTACGCCCTCACCCGCCTCAGTCACAAGCCTGGCGGCATCTTGCGCTATCATGGCATGGACGCTGGCATCGAGCTTGGAGGACGGCGCATCTTCCTGGTGCATTATCCCCACTACGCCCGCGCCATGGCTGCCACCGGCGACTGGGACCTGGTCTGCTGCGGCCACAGTCACAAAGTCTCCATCGAGTGGCTGCCCAACGTGAACGGCGGTCAGACCGCCCTGGTCAACCCGGGCACCGTGGGCGGCGTGGGCAAACCCCAGGCCACCTGGGTGCTGGGTGACCTGGACGCCATGACCTTCGAGGTCCACGAGGTTTCCAAATCCATTGAATTCGACCAGGTCAGCGCATGAGCAAACTCACTCACTTCGACGAACAAGGGCAAGCCCACATGGTGGACGTGGGCGCCAAGGACCATACCCACCGGATTGCTGTCACCAGCGGCCATATCAGCATGGAAGCCGATACCCTGAAACTCGTCGAGGAAGGCGGCCACAAGAAAGGCGACGTGCTGGGCATCGCCCGGGTGGCCGGGATCATGGCCGCCAAAAAGACCCCGGACCTGGTGCCCCTGTGCCACCCCCTGGCCCTGACCCGCATTGCCATCGATTTCCATATCGACCGGGAAGCCAGCCGGGTGCACTGCCGCGCCCAGGTGGAAACCCGCGGCCAGACCGGGGTGGAAATGGAAGCCTTGTGCGCCACCCAGGTGGCCCTGCTCACCATCTATGATATGTGCAAGGCCGTGGACCGGGGCATGGTCATCGGCGAGGTCCGCCTGGAAGAAAAGATGGGCGGGAAATCCGGGCACTGGAAGCGCGGGCATGAATGACAAGTTCTTTCGCCAGGCCAGATTCCTGACCTCGGCGGCAAAGCTGAGTCAGTGTCCACCCGACCAGGGTTATGAGGTCGCCTTCGCCGGACGCTCCAACGCGGGCAAATCTTCCGCCATCAACACCTTGTGCGACCACAAGGGCCTGGCCAAGACCAGCAAGACCCCCGGACGCACCCAGCTCATCAATTTTTTCGAACTGGACGATGAACGCCGGCTGGTGGACCTGCCCGGTTACGGCTATGCCAAAGTGGCTGTGAGTATCAAGAAAGACTGGCAGGGAAACCTGGCCACTTACCTGGAAAAACGCCAGTGCCTGCGCGGGCTGATCCTCATGATGGACGTGCGCCACCCCCTCAAGGATTTCGATGTGCAGATGCTGGAATGGGCTGCTCACATCGAGCTGCCGGTGCATGTGCTGCTCACCAAGGCAGACAAACTCAAAAGAGGCCCTGCCAGCGTCAGCCTGCAGAAGGTGGGGAAAACCCTGGAGGAGATGGATGGTAATTTCTCTGTGCAGCTGTTCTCCTCCCTGAACAAAACCGGGGTATCTGCAGCCCATCAGAAGCTCAATCAATGGTTGGCGCGGGACTGAGCCGAGCAGCAAGAAGCCGCCCCAAACCGCCTACAGCCGAATACGATCCAGGCGCAGATCCCGGATTTCCCCATCCGCCAACCGCAGGCGCAGATATTCCGCCCCCTGGCGGGTGAACACGTCTTCGATCCGCCCCCGCAGTTGCTGCTCACCCCCCTGGTCATCCACATGGACCAGGGAAACGTCCGCCCGGCGCATGGCCAGCCGTTCATATTCACTGTGCAAGCCACAGGAAACCGGTTGATAATCATCCATCAAGAAATACCCCCAGTAGGTCATTGAGAAAGTGCCGCCCCCGAAGCGTGGGACGCAGCCACCCGGCCTCGTCATCCAGCAATCCCTGATCACGGGCCCGGGCCAGGGGCTCGGACAAGGCCGCCTCGGCAAGTCCCGTCCTTTCTGCAAAAAGCGCCATGGGCACCCCGTCGTTCAGGCGCAAGGCGTTCATCATGAATTCCAGGCGCAGATCGTCCGCGGCCAACAGACGCTCTCCGGCAACGGCCCTGCCGGCGCTGTTCATATAGGCGTTGGGCTGACGCGCCCGCCAGTACCGCCGCACCCCTTCTTTCTCCGTAAGCTTGCCATGGGCCCCGGCGCCAGCCGCCAGGTAGTCGCCAAAACGCCAGTAGTTGAGGTTGTGGCGGCAGCGAAAACCCTCACGGGCATGAGCGGACACTTCATACTGGGCATAACCCTGTCCCGCAAGCAGAGCCAGGCCGGCTTCCTGCATCTCCATCAGCCTGTCGTCATCCGGCACGGTTGGGGGCTGATGATGGAACAGGGTATTGGGCTCGATGGTGAGCTGATACCAGGACAGGTGCTCCGGCTCCAGATCCAGGGCCTGGCGCAAATCCTCCAGCGCCTGTTGCGGGCTTTGCTCCGGCAGGCCATACATGAGATCCAGGTTGATGTTGCCATAACCCGCTTCCCGGGCGACGCGGAAGGCCGCCCGCGCCTGCTCGGCGTCATGCACTCTGCCCAGGGCCTGGAGCTTTTCCCCGGAAAAGCTCTGCACGCCGATGGACAGGCGGTTCACCCCGGCCTCCCGATAGGCGGCAAAATGCTTCGCATCCACGGCGCCGGGATTGGCTTCCAGGGTGATTTCCACATCCTCTGCCAGAGGCAGGCGCGCGGCAACGCCTTCCAGCAGGCAGGCGATGCTCCGCCCGCTGAACAGGCTGGGGGTGCCGCCGCCGATGAAAATACTCTGCACCGACCGTCCTGCTATACGCGGGGCGTCAGCTTCCACGTCTGCCAGCAGGGCCTCCACGTAAGCCTGCTCCGGCAGAGCGCCCTTCAGTTCATGGGAATTGAAATCACAGTATGGGCACTTGCGCAGGCACCAGGGGACGTGCACATACAACGAAAGCGGCACATCCCCCGGCAGGGGCTGGGTCATCCGGCATCCCGGGCGGTCAGGTAGGCCAGGTCGGAGATGCGGCTGTACTTGCGCGAGGCTTCCAGGAAGGCCATGTAGCTGTCATAGATCTTCTTCGCCGCCGGGTTTTGACTGGCCAGATCCGCCGCCACCTCCGCCGACACCTTGCGCAGCTGGGCCAGCACGTCATCGGGATAGGCCCGCAGCTGCACATGATGCTTGTTCACCAGCTGTTCCAGGGCGCCAGGATTGCGCGCGCTGTATTCCGCCAGCATGTCCAGATTCACCACCCGGCAGGCGTTTTCCACGATGGCCTGCAAGTCCTTGGGCAGGGCTTCGAAAGCCTTGCGGTTGATAAGGGCCTCGAGAATGGTGCCCGGCTCGTGGAAGCCCGGGTAGTAGTAATACTTGGCCGCCTTGTACAGGCCGAAAGCCAGGTCATTGTAAGGCCCTACCCATTCGGTGGCGTCGATGGTGCCGGAGGTCAGAGCGGTGAACAGCTCGCCGCCGGGCAGGTTCACCGGGGTGCCGCCCAGACGCTTGAGCACCTCGCCCCCCAGGCCAGGAATGCGCATTTTCAGGCCCTTCATGTCCGCCAGGGAGTTGATCTCCTTGTTGAACCAGCCTCCCATCTGCACCCCGGTATTGCCTGCGGGCCGGCCGATGACGCCAAAAGGCTTGTAGGTTTCGTCCCAAAGCTTCTGCCCGCCGCCGTAGTAGATCCAGCCATTCATCTCGTTGGCGCTCATGCCGAAGGGCATGGTGGAGAAGAACTGGGCCTCAGGCACCTTGCCTTTCCAGTAATAGGCAGAAGCATGGCCCATTTCCGCCGTGCCCCGGGAGACGGCATCGAACACCTCGAAGGCCGGCACCAGTTCCTTGGCGCCATATACTTTCACCCGCAGGCGTCCGCCGGACATTTCGGTGATGAGCCGGGCCAGGTTGTTGGCCCCCGTACCCAGGCCAGGAAAGTTCTTGGGCCAGGTGGTGACCATCTTCCACTTGATGGTGGAACCGGCACGGGCCACGCTGCTGGCCCCCACACCGGCGGCGGCCACGGCCACCCCGGTCTTCTTCAGAAAATCTCTGCGATCCATTGGCAAACCTCGTTGTTGTTCATTGATTGACGCTGATGGCGCAAGTAGGTCGGACTTCAGTCCGACATTTCCCATCATGGCGGCTGCTGTCGGGCTGAAGCCCGATCTACGGTCATGAAAAGCCCCCCTCTCTCGCGGGGGAAGGCTTGGGCCAAGGGGAAAACTTCAACACCCGCTCCCCAGCCCTCCCCCGCGCGCGGGGGAGGGAGCTGTTTGGTGTATTTTCACAGTAACCATCATGGCACATGCCCGCACCTTCAGGATCATGGCATGCTCCCTCTCCCCCTCGGGGGAGAGGGCCGGGGTGAGGGGGAGGGCATGGCACCTGCCCCTCTCCAAGCTTCCCGCGCGGGAGAGCGTTACCGGATGCGTTTCCACGCTACAGACGGTAAACCGAAGTGGTCATGACCTTGGACATGAGCTTCATGGCCGTCTTCACCGGCGCGGGCAGCTCCACCCCGCCATGGGCTTTGGCCGTCTGGCCATGGCGGATTTCATCCGCTTTCATCTGCTCCAGAATGGCGCGGGTGCGGCAGTCGGATTCCGGCACCTGGGCCAGATGTTCATCCAGGTGGCCTTCCACCTGCTTTTCGGTTTCCGCCACGAACCCCAGGCTCCACTTGTCCCCGGCCAGCCCGGCGGCAGCCCCCAGGGCGAAGGAACCCGCGTACCAGAGGGGATTGAGAATACTCAGGCGGCCACCCAGCTCCTCCACCCGCTGCTCGCACCAGTCCAGGTGATCGTTCTCTTCGGCGGCGGAACGCTCCATGCTGCGCTTCACTTCCTCCCGGCGGGCGGTGAGGGCCTGCCCCTGGTACAGGGCCTGGGCGCAAACCTCCCCGGTGTGATTGATGCGCATGAGGCGCGCCACGTGATCCCGCTGGCTCTCGGGAAGCTCGGACTCCTGGCATCGATCCGCGGGATTGGGCCGCTCGGTCACCAGGGGACGTCCGAACAGGGTACGCAGGGCCTGATCCAGATTCACCACCAGGCGGTCCACGCTGTTCAGCTGGCGTTGGGCTTCAGTCATAATGCACCTGTCTTTGGTCGATATTCTGTCTGCCATTCTATTCCCTGACCAGCTGTTGTGCCAGCAGCACCAGGGGATGCACATAGGCGGCTCCGCTGCCATCCCCGTCCGCCAGGTGCAGGCGGCAGGACGGATTGCTGGAGACGACCATGTCAGGCTGCATCGCTTCGATCTCCTCCACCAGTGGCTGGCGCAGCTTTTTCGCCAGCCGGGGGCGTAGCATGGCGGCTGTCCCCGCCGCGCCGCAGCAGGCGCCCCGGCGACCGATCTCCCGCAGTTGCAGATCCGGCACCCTTTCCAGCAGGCTCAGCACCGCCTGCTCCGTCTTCAGCACGTTCACCAGACTGCAGGGCAGGTGCACCGCCACCGTCGCCCTGGCAGGACGAAAACGCAGGCGGGCCAGCACCTCTTCCCGGGCCAGCAAGCCGCAGACATCCTCATGGCGCGCTGGCAGGGAGGCCTGGCCGTGAAGATGGGCACCACAGCCCGTGGCGATGCTGACGATGGCCTCCAGGGGCCCCGCCGCATCGAAGGCCGCCCGGTTTGCCTCCATGAGCCGCCTGGCGCGCCCGTCATTGCCCGCATGGGCCTCCAGCGCGCCACAGCAGCCCTGCCCGGCAGGCACGGCCACCTCGTAACCCGCCTGCAGCAGCAGGACCAGGGCGGCATCCAGGGCGTCTGAATCCAGCAGACTGCCGGTACAGCCGGTGAACAGCCCCACCCGGCCCACAGCTTCCCTGCCTTCCGGCCGATACAGGGTCCTTGGCTTCCGGTGCGCGGAGGATGCCTGCGCTGCCAGACGCCCGGCAGGGATTGCACGGGGCAGCAGCTTCCCCAGGCCCACCAGCGGCCGCGACAATCCGGGGCGGGACAACAGGGTGGACAGCAGCCTTTCACCCAATGGGAGCTTGGCACGCACCATGCTGCGGCCACGGTCCATGAGTGACCCGAACGGCACGGCAGAGGGACAGATGGCTTCACAACGCCGGCACAACAGGCAGCTGTCGAGGATCTCCGCCCCATGTCCGTCGGGCCGCAACTGCCCGGCATCCAGGGCCTGGATCAGGGTAATGCGTCCCCGTGGCGACTGGGCTTCATTGCCTGTGAGCGCATAAGTGGGACATTCCGCCAGGCACAGGCCGCATTTCACACACTGGGCCGCTTCAGGAACCAAGGACGCCCCCATGGCGTATAATTTTCATACCCCCATGCTGCCCGGGTTTCAGGACATGTCGTATTTCAAGCACCATGTATTCGTCTGCACCAACAAGCGACAGGATGACCGCTGCTGCGCCGACCTGGGGGCGCAAAACGCCCGCCGCTATCTGAAAAAGCGCTGCAAGGAACTGGGCATCCATGGAAAGGGACGGATCCGCATCAACGATGCCGGCTGCCTGGACCGCTGCGACCATGGGCCGGTGTTGGTGATCTATCC
>JALVNE010000203.1 GCA_027026755.1 Sedimenticola sp.
ATGGCTCCGCCAGCTGGGCTCGAACCAGCGACCCACGGATTAACAGTCCGTTGCTCTACCAACTGAGCTATGGCGGAATAGTCGAGGCGCGTATGTTAATAGGCTGTGCCGGTCAGGTCAATAGCGCCAAGAGACTTTTTCAGACCTGGCGGGCCAATCCCCGTAATACCATGTCCGTATGGCTCACGATACCGATCACTCTTCTGTTTTCCACCACAGGGGCGCGGCTGATGCCGAAGCGCTCGAACAACCTCGCGCAGTAGCGTATGTCCATTTCCGGGTCCACGCTGATGACCGGCTTGCTCATGATTTCATAGATGTTCACCCGTTCGGGTGAGCGGTCCAGGGCCAGGACTTCCCGGGAAATGTCCGAAAGCATGACCATGCCGTATTCGTCATCGTCCGTGCGCTTGTCCACGATGAGGGATTTGGTTTCCACATGCTGCATCTGCTCCAGGGCTTCCGCCACCGTGGCCATGCCGTTGACCATATCGAACCGGGTCTTCATCACTTCCCGTACCCGAATGAGCTTGCGGTCTTTCATTACACTTCCTCCCGCACTTTTTCCTTCAACACGTTGAGTTGCTGGCTGATGCCCACGGCATCCTCCACGTCGATCTGAAAAGCGATACCCGTGCCGGGCTTGGCCTCGAATTCACCGACTTCCGCGATGGTTTCCAGGATCTCCCGGGCCATGTGTTCCTCCACCAGGAACATGAGCACGTCCCGCTGGGTTTCCAGGGACAGGCCGAAGAAAGTCTTGCTGCTGGTGAGGCCTTCCCCTCTGGCGTTGTTGATGATGGTGGCGCCGGTGGCGCCGGCCTCCCGTGCGGCATTCATGACCGCGTCGGTCTTGTGGTCCTCGACAAAGGCGACAATGAGTTTGAAGTGCATGTCAGTTCTCCTGAGAAGGGGATGAGGGGCGGCCCGCCCGCCAATGGGCGATCTGGGCATGGGCCAATACGGTCATCATGGGGAACAGGCTGGCAAAGGCAATGAGGCCGAAACCGTCGATGAGGGGGCTGCGGCCGGGAATGTGATGGGCCAGCCCCAGGCCCAGGGCCGTCACCAGGGGCACGGTGACCGTGGAGGTGGTAACGCCGCCCGAATCATAGGCCAGGGCAATGATCATGCGTGGTGCAAAAATGGTCTGTGCCACGACGATGATATAGCCACCAATGATGAACCAGTGCAGGGGATAGCCGGTGACGATGCGCCAGGTGCCCAGCACCAGTCCCAGAGCTACGCCCAGAGCAACGGCGGTGCGCAGGCCCCACACGCCGATGGCCCCGCCGGACACCTCGTGGGCCTTGATGGCCACGGCCAGCAGGGACGGCTCGGCCACGGTGGTGGAAAAGCCCACGGCGAAGGCAAAAATATAGACCCAGTAGTAGTCGGACCAGTGGATATCCTCGGGATGAGGAATGCCCAGGAATTCAGGGTCGGTGAGCTGCGCTGCCATGGTCTTGCCCAGGGGGAACAGCGCCAGTTCCAGGCCCTCCAGAAAAAAAGCCAGGCCGGCCAGCACATAGAAAAACCCAACCAGTACCTTTTTCAGGTTGGGCACAGGGCGCTTGAGATACAGGAACTGGAAGCCGAAGATGATGACCAGGATGGGCAGGACATCCACAATGGTGCCCAGGCCGGTATGCCACAAGCCTTCCAGAACCTTCAATGGACCACCATCCCGTAGATCATCACGAACATGATGGGTGTCAGGGAGGCCAGGGCAATGAGGCCGAAACCGTCGGTCATGGGGTTGCGCCCGCGTATGGCCGAGGCCAAGCCCACGCCCAGGGCTGTCACCAGGGGCACGGTGATGGTGGAAGTGGTCACCCCACCGGAATCATAAGCGATGCCGATGATTTCCCGGGGCGCAAATTCGGTGATGACGATGATGCAGACATAGCCCCCGACGATGAGCCAGTGGATGGGCCAGCCGCGAATGATGCGGATCACGCCCAGCACGATGGCCAGCCCCACGGACAAGGCCACGGTGTAGCGCAGTCCCCGGGCATAGCTTTCCATGGCCTGGTCGGAATTCGGTATCAGCCGGCCCGCGGCCGCGATTTCGGCAGCTTCATCGGCAATGGCGATGAGGGCCGGCTCCGCCACTGTGGTGCCAAAGCCCAGGGCGAAGCCAAACAGCAGCAGCCAGAGAAGACTGCCCTTGCGGGCAAAGGATTGGGCCATGGACTGGCCGATGGGAAACAAGCCCATCTCCAGCCCCTTAACGAACAGGCTCAGGCCAATGACCACGAACAGCAGGCCCAGTAGCAGCCGGGCCAGGTCGGGCAGGGGCTGCCGAATCACCAGCAGTTGAAAGGCGCTGACCACCAGGATGACGGGCAGCAAATCCCTGAGACTTTCCAGCAGGGGTTGGAATTGCTTGGCCCAGCGGGTCTTGTTCATGGGGAAAGCATAACAAAAAACTGTTTTCCCAAGCAGGTTGGTCGGGGTCGGAGTCAAATCATGGTGATATTACGTGTATTCTGCAACCTGTGGAGATTTGACTCCGACCCCGAACCCAGGAGGTGAATCAGCTGGTGGCCAGATCCCTCAACACGTAGGGCAAAATCCCCCCGTGACGGTAGTACTCCCACTCGTTGGGGGTGTCGATGCGCACCCGGGCGTTGAAGATGGTCTGATGACCGCCTTCTGCCGTGGCGGTGACCACCACTTCTTTCGGATTGCCTTTCGCCAGGCCGGTGATGGAATAAAGTTCCTTGCCGGACAGGCCCAGGGTCTTGGGCGTTTCACCCTCCTTGAACTGCAGGGGCAGGATGCCCATGCACACCAGGTTGGTGCGGTGGATGCGCTCGTAGGATTCGGCGATGACCGCCTGCACGCCCAGGAGCTTGGGGCCCTTGGCTGCCCAGTCCCGGGAAGAGCCGGAGCCGTATTCCCTGCCAGCGATGACGATGGCCGGGGTGCCGCTTTCCTTGTATTTCATGGCGGCATCGTAGATGGACATCTGTTCGCCGTCGGGCAGGTGCAAGGTGACGCCGCCCTCGGTGCCTGGCGCCAGCAGATTGCGCAGGCGGATATTGGCAAAGGTGCCGCGCATCATCACTTCGTGGTTGCCCCGGCGGGAGCCGTAGGAGTTGAAGTCCTTGGGGTCCACCCCGTTTTCCTGCAAATACTTGCCCGCAGGGGAATCCGCCTTGATGGCGCCGGCGGGGGAAATGTGATCCGTAGTTACGGAATCCCCCAGCAGGGCCAGCACCCGGGCGACGTGGATATCGCGGATTTCACCGGCTTCCATGGTCATGCCGGCGAAATAAGGCGGGTTGCGGATATAGGTGGAATCTTCATTCCAGGCAAAGCGCTGGCCCTCGGCTCCGGACAGGTTTTTCCAGTTGGCATCACCCTCGAAGACATTCTGGTAAGCCTTGTGGAAGCCTTCCGCGGTGACATTGGCGGCCATGGCCTCGCTGATTTCCCGCTGGGTCGGCCAGATGTCCTTGAGGTACACGGGATTGCCGTCCCGGTCCGTGCCCAGAGGCTCGCTGTACAGGTCGATGTTCATGGTGCCGGCCAGGGCGTAGGCCACCACCAGGGGCGGGGAGGCCAGGTAGTTCATGCGCACTTCGGCGTGCACCCGGCCTTCAAAATTGCGGTTGCCGGACAGCACCGCGGTGACGCTGAGATCACCCTCTGCGATGGCCTTGGAAACGGCCTCGGGCAGGGGGCCGGAGTTGCCGATGCAGGTGGTGCAGCCATAGCCCACGATATCGAAACGCAGCTTTTCCAGGGGTTCCAGGAGTCCGGCCTTCTGCAGGTAATCCGTGGCGGCCAGGGAGCCGGGAGCCAGGGAGGTCTTTACCCAGGGCTTGGTGGCCAGACCCTTGTCCACGGCCTTTTTGGCCACCAGTCCGGCAGCGATCATCACCGAGGGGTTGGAGGTGTTGGTGCAGGAGGTGATGGCGGCGATGACCACGCTGCCATCGTCCAGTTCCACTTCCTGGCCGTCGATGACGGTCTTGACAGGCCCCTTGCCCTGAATGCCCGCCTGGGATTTCAGGCTGTCCAGATCCCGCTGGAATACCGGCTTGGATTCGCGCAGCTCGATGCGGTCCTGGGGCCGCTTGGGGCCGGAGATGCTGGGGACGATGGTGGAAATGTCCAGCTCAAGTGTTTCTGAATAATCAGCGACTTGCGAATCATTTCTCCACATCCCCTGAGCTTTTGCATAGGCTTCCGTGAGGGCGATATGCTCCTCGGGGCGGCCTGTCAGGCGCATGTAGTCCAGGGTTTCCTCGTCGATGGGGAACAGACCGCAGGTGGCGCCATATTCCGGGCCCATGTTGGCGATGGTGGCCCGGTCGCCCATGGGCAGGTGGGACAGGGCGTCGCCGTAGAATTCCACGAACTTGCCTACCACGCCATGCTCGCGCAGCTTCTGTACGATGGTCAGCACCAGGTCCGTGGCGGTGGCCCCTTCGGGAAGCTGCCCCGTGAGCTTCATGCCCACCACCCTGGGCACCAGCATGGAGATGGGCTGGCCCAGCATGGCGGCCTCGGCCTCGATGCCGCCCAC
>JALVNE010000204.1 GCA_027026755.1 Sedimenticola sp.
TAATTCTTTAGTGAATTGCTTGGTTATTCAGGGCGACAAGATTATTCTGATTGGCGGAAAAATGCAACCGGTTCTGATGAGACATTTTCCTGGGTTCAGAAACCCCGCATCCAAGTTTTGGCCGGGGTGGTATCTGCCCGGAAAAATGTTGCAAACACTTTCGCAAAGGGGTCGGAGTCAAATTTCACGCAAATCGTTACAGGGAACGGGATCGAATTGTCCTTCGCCATCGGAGCTTCCCAACATCTTCCCCATTTGACTCCGACCCCCACCACCAGAACATCAAGATGGCAATTTTTCGAGATTCCCTAATGTGGTTCCGTTTACGGGTTCCTGCCACCAGGACATTTGACGCCTGGCCTGCGATAATCTCCCCATGAACGATCATTCGTCTGCCCGTTTCAGCGCCCTGGATCTGAGCCTGTTCGCCAGCCGTGTGGATGCCATCTGCGACGATATGGGTGTGGTGCTGCGCAACACGGCCTTCTCGCCCAATATCCGCGACCGCCTGGACTATTCCTGTGCCATTTTCGATGCCGCTGGCGAACTTTGCGCCCAGGCGGCTCATATTCCCGTGCATCTGGGCAGCATGGCCTTTGCCATGCGCGGTATCGTGGGCCGCATGGAATGGCGGGAAGGGGATCAGGTGATATTCAATGATCCCTTCCTGGGCGGCACCCATCTGCCTGACGTGACCCTCATTGCGCCGGTATTCGTGGATGAGACGCTGCAGGGTTTCGTGGTGAACCGCGCCCATCATGCGGACATTGGCGCCCATGTCCCCGGCTCCATGCCCGTGTCTTCCAGCCTGGAAGAAGAAGGCCTGATCATCGAGCCCGTGCATTTGTTCCGGCAGGACCGCCGGGTGGAAGAGGTCTGGGCGCGCATTCTGGGCGCCACCCGCAGCCCGCGCACCGCCGAGGGGGATATCAGCGCCCAGCTCAGCGCCAACCGCACCGGCATTGATCGCCTGAAAGCCTTCATTGCAGAGCAGGGCAGGCAGCACTACCAGCAGGGGCTGGCGGCCCTGAATGACTATGGCCAGCGCATGGCCCGCGCCGCCCTGGCGAAGATTCCGCCGGGCGCATACCGCTTCGAGGACTGTCTGGACGATGATGGCCAGGGGCAGGAAGACATACTGCTCAAGGTCTGCGTGAATGTGGATGAGCAGGGCGTGCACGTGGATTTCACTGGCACCGCCGGGCAGGTGCCGGGCAATGTGAACTGTCCCCTGTCCGTGGCCGCGGCAGGGGTGTATTACGTATTCCGCTGCCTGATGCCGCCCCAGACGCCAGCCTGCGCCGGTGTGTTCCGGGACATCAGCCTCCATGCGCCTCAGGGCTGCCTGCTCAATGCCCGCTATCCCGCCGCCGTGGCGGC
>JALVNE010000205.1 GCA_027026755.1 Sedimenticola sp.
CCTGCCCGCCATGCAGGGAGCTGGTGGAGGTGAACACCCCAGCGGGCTTGCCCATGAGGGCGCCGCCCAGCCACAGGCCACTGGTGCTGTCCAGAAAGTACTTCATGGGAGCGGCCATGTTGCCGAAGCGGGTGGGGCTGCCCAGGGCCAGGCCGGCGCAGTGTCTCAAGTCGTCCAGGTTTGCGTAGGGCGGACCGTCGCCGGGCACCGCCGGGGCCGTGGCTTCATGGTTGGCGGACACCTCGGGCACCGTGCGCAGGCGCGCCTCCAGGCCGCCTTCCTCCACCCCCCGGGCCACCAGCCGCGCCATGCTGGCAGTGGCGCCGCCGCGGCTGTAGTAGAGGACCAGGATGTAGTCGCTCACAGGATTTCCAGCACTTGCTTGGGAGGACGGCCGATGGCGGCCTTGCCGTCCTTGATGATAATGGGCCGTTCGATGAGTTTAGGCGTGGCCAGCATGGCGTCGATGAGCTGGTCACGGCTCAGTTCCGGGTTGGCAAGGCCCTGTTCCTTGTATTCCTTCTCCTTGGTGCGCATGAGCTGGCGGGGTTCCAGGCCCAGCATGTCCAGCACCTGTTCCAGTTCCTCCCGGGTGGGCGGGGTTTTGAGGTATTCGACGATCTCGGGCTCCACGCCCTTGTCCCTGAGCAGCTGCAGAGTCTGGCGGGACTTGCTGCAGCGCGGGTTGTGGTAGATCTTGATGCTCATGTTTCACTCCTGTTGTGAGTATGGCCCATATTGTAAACGGGGAGGGAAATGGGAGATAGTGGGGCTATCGCCGCGCGGTCTTTTTCAGTAACCTTGGGTTCATGCCGCGCATCCTTTCCGACCTGCTGACCTTCGTTTATCGCATGATCCGGCGTTTCATCGCCCATGGCGGTCTGGAGCGGGCCGGCTCGCTTGCCTACACCACGCTGTTGTCCCTGGTGCCTCTGATGACCGTGGTGTTTGCCATCCTGTCCGCCTTTCCCGTCGCCGACCGGGTCAGTGAGATGGTGCAGGATTTCATTTTCCAGAACTTCATGCCGGCATCCGGCGAGGTGGTGCACCGTTATCTGCTGGAATTCAGCAGCAAGGCATCGAAACTCAGTGGCGTGGGTTTTGCCGCGCTGCTGCTGGTGGCCATCATGCTCATGTCCACCATCGACAATACTTTCAACGCCATCTGGGGGGTGCGGCGCAAACGGCGGCCCCTGAACAAGTTCCTGGTCTATTGGGCGGTGCTGTCCATGGGGCCATTGCTGGTGGGCGCCAGCGTGCTGGCGACGTCCTATCTTGTTTCCCTGCCCTTGGTATCGGAGGCCACCAGCACGGGCATGGGAAGAAGCTTGCTGGCCTGGGTGCCCACACTGACCTCTGGGCTCGCCTTCACCCTGCTCTACTGGCTGGTGCCCAACCGGCCGGTGAGGCTGCGCCATGCCATGGCCGGGGGCGTGCTGGCAGCGCTGCTGTTCGAGTACAGCAAGCAGGCCTTCGCCTGGTATGTGACCACCTTTCCCACCTATGAAGCCATCTATGGCGCCCTGGCGGCAATCCCCATCTTCCTGCTGTGGATCTATCTTTCCTGGCTGGTGGTGCTGCTGGGGGCGGAGCTTACCTACGCCCTGGGTACCTACCGGCAGGTGATCCGCCACGGGGAAAGCCCGGCGGCGGAGTTGGAGAACATGCTGTGCCTGCTGAGAAAACTGGTGAGGGCGCAGAAAAAGGGGGCGGCCATTCCCATGCGACGCCTGCAGTCCTGTTCCTCGGATGCCGAGGCCCTGCTGGCAGCCATGCAAGAACAGCGCCTGGTGGACAGAAATGAACGCGGCCACTGGCTCATGGCGCGGGACGCCCATGAGCTGTCCCTGTTCGACCTGTACAAGGCAGCAGGACATCGTCTGCCGGTTCCCGGGGAACAGGCATGGCCCCAGGATTCCCGTCTGGCGGCCCTGTACCAGCGGGCCGATGCCTGTCTGGCGGATGTTCTGTCATCCTCATTGGCGGAAATGGACGAGAAAGGATAGTTTTCAGCAGAGTGTGACTGAGGCGGCAGTTCCAGGAGGAACTTGTGTTAATGTGGAAATACACCCAGTAATCCCCCCTCACCCTAACCCTCTCCCCCGAGGGGGAGAGGGAATTTCCATGATCTAGGGTGTGGGGCTGTCCCCTCATGAAAGTTAGTCTGAAAATTGGGCATGGAGTCAATCCGGGAAGTACAGGCATAGCCGCATGGAATGCGAACAACCAGGGAAAAACAAAAGTGAAACTGTTGCAAAAAGGGTTGTTTGGCTTGTTGCTGGTGGGGCTGATGTCTGCCGCCAGTGGCAGTGACATGATCCTGGTTTTCCGCCCGGGGGAAGGACCAGAGGGGCAGATTCTGCCTTCCCGTACCGAAACGCTGGAAAGCTGGCAGAAGAAACAGGCCAGCCGATTGCTCAGCCAAGCCACCTTTGGGCCCACCATGGAGGAAATTGAGCAGGTTGCCGCCATGGGCGCGGAGTCCTGGCTGGAATACCAGAAAAAGCTTCCCATGACCCTGCACAGACCGCGGCTGCAGGCGCGTCTGGACAATGGCGAAGGGGAGGGTGACGAGGATACGGGCCCGCTGCTTCAGGAATTGCGCCTGGAACTGTGGTGGGACCGGGCCCTGTTCGCCCCGGATCAGCTACGTCAGCGCGTGGCCTTTGCCCTGAGCGAGATTCTGGTGGTGTCGGACAGTACGGATGCCACCTGGGCGCGGGCCGTGGGCATGGCGGAGTATTACGATATCCTGGTGCGTCATGCCCTGGGCAATTTCCGCGATCTGCTGGCGGATGTGAGCCGCAGCCCCATGATGGGGCTCTACCTGTCCCACCTGCAGAACCAGCGCGCCTGGGCGGAGGAACATATCCGGCCGGATGAAAACTATGCCCGGGAAATTCTGCAGCTGTTTTCCATCGGCCTGTGGCAGCTGAATATCGACGGCAGCCGCCGCCTGGACGCCAGCGGCAATCCCATACCCACCTACGACCAGGACGTCGTCGAGAATTTCGCCCGGGTGTTCACCGGCTGGAATTATGCCGACGCCCCCTATTGGGACTACTACTATCCCGATGACCAGTACCTGTGGCGGCCCATGGAGCCCTACAACGATGTGAAGGAATGGGAGCGCGAGGGTGGCTATCACGACCGTGGGGAAAAGTTCCTGCTGGCCTATCCTGTGGGGGGCATGGACCCTGCGGACTGGCCCCGCAAGCGCCTGCCGCCCCTGGAGGCTGACGAGGATGCCGCCACGGACCTGAATCGCGCCCTGGACGTGATTTTCAATCACCCCAACGTCGGGCCTTTCATCTCCCGCCAGTTGATCCAGCGTCTGGTGACCAGCAATCCTTCCCCGGAATACATTGCCCGGGTCGCCCGGGTTTTCAACGACAATGGCCAGGGGGTGCGGGGCGATCTCTATGCCACGGTGAAGGCCATACTCACCGACGTGGAAGCGCGCTACGGCCATATCACCCGTCCGCAGACCTTCGGCAAGCTGCGCGAGCCCCTGTTGCGCCAGACCCAGTTCTGGCGGGCCCTGCACGCCATGCCCATAGACGGCGACTGGGTGCGTGACTGGTATCCCGAATACTATTTTGCCCAGGCGCCCTTGCGTTCGCCCTCGGTGTTCAACTTCTTCAGTCCGGATTACGCCCCTCCGGGGGATATCCCGGCGCGTGGCCTGGTGGCGCCAGAGTTCCAGATCACCAATGAAACCTATGTCACGCGCACGGCCAACAAGCTGTTCTACCTGTTGTTCCAGGGCTATGCGGGGTCGCCCTGGGCCGGGCCGGAGGCCATGGAACTGAACCTGGATGTGCTGACAGGCCTGGCCGACCGCCCGGCGGAACTGCTGGATTATCTGGACCTGCTGTTCACCAGCGGACAGCTGAGCCCGCAGACCCGGGAAGTGCTTCTTGCCCTGGCGCGTCAGATTCCCATGGACAATGACTGGCTGGAGGGCACGAAGGTGCCGGGTACCCTGCGGGTGATTTCCGTGCTCTATGCGTTGCTCACCTCACCGGAATATGTGGTGCAGAAATGAAGAACAAGGTATCGAATCCGTCACGCCGCCGTTTCCTGCAGGGGATTTCCGGTACTTCCCTGGCCCTGATGACGCCCTGGGCAAGGCTGTGGGCCGCCCCGCCCCTGGTATCGGATTACCGGGCCCTGGTCTGCATCTACCTGTTCGGGGGCAATGATTCGGCGAACATGGTGGTGCCCAGGGAAGCGGCCAGCCACGCGGAGTATCAGAATATCCGTGGTGGTCTTGCCGTGCCCAGGGAAGACCTGCTGCCCATCGAGTCCGTCAGTTCCCAGCGCACGGCATATGGCCTGCATCCGGCCCTGCAGCCCCTGCATTCCCTGTACGAGGATGGGGAACTGGCCATCGTCGCCAACATGGGCACCCTTCTGGAACCCGTGACCCGTCAGCGGATCCTGGCCGGGCAGGCGGTCTTGCCGCCCCAGTTGTTCTCCCACAGTGACCAGACCTTCCAGTGGC
>JALVNE010000206.1 GCA_027026755.1 Sedimenticola sp.
AAAAGAAATTAAGTGAAGTGAAGTGAAGTGAAGTGAAGTGAAGTGAATTAAGTGAATTATGTGAAGTAAACTGAAGTGAAGTGAAACAAAGCTACGTGAAGTGTGGTGACGTGACGTGACGTGATGGGACGCGACGAGGCGTGGCGTGACGTGTCGTGACGTGAAGCTATGTGAAGAGAAACACAGTCAAGTGAAGTGAACTGAATCGGAGTGAAATGAAGTGAAGTGAAGTGACGCGACCTGACGAATGGAAGCATGACGTGACGCGAAGTGACATGACGTGACGCGCTGTGACGAGGCGAGACGAAGGCCACGTGACGTGACGTGGCGTGACGAAGCCCGACGTGACGTGACGTGATGGGACGTGACGAAGACCACGATATCGTGACGTGACCTGACGAAGCGCGACGTGACGTGACGTGTCGTGATGCAATGTGACGTGATGCGACGTACGGAGACGTAACGTAACGCGCCGTGAAGTGACGTGACGTGCCGTGACGTGCCGTGCCGTGAGGTGAGTTGACGTGGCGTGAAGTGAAATAAAGAGAAATGGATTCCAGTGAAGGAGATGAATTGGAGAGAAATGAAGTGAAGTGAAGCGATATAGGGTGAAGTGAAGCGATGTGAAGCGAAACGAAGAGACGGGAAGTGAAGTGAAACGCAGTGAACTGAGGTGAAATCAAGTGAAGTGAAGTGAAGTGAAGTGAAAAGAAATCAAGTGAAGTGAAGTGAAGTGAAGTGAAGTGAAGTGAATTAAGTGAATTATGTGAAGTAAACTGAAGTGAAGTGAAGTGAAACAAAGCTACGTGAAGTGTCGTGACATGACGTGACGTGATGGGAGGCGACGAGGCGTGGCGTGACGAAGGCCACGTGACGTAATGGGGCGTGACGAAGCCCGACGTCACGTTACGTGATGAGGCGTGACGAAGCCCGACGTGACGTGACGTGTCGTGATGCAATGTGACGTGATGCGACGTACGCAGCCGTACCGTGGCGCGACGTGACATGACGTGACGTGCTGTGACGTGACCTGACGAAAGCCACGTGACGTGACGTGGCGTGACGAAGCCCGACGTGACGCGGCGTGACGAAGCGCGATGTGACGTGACGTGACGTGCTGTGACGTGGCGTGACGAAGGCCACGTGACGTGACGTGTCGTGATGCAATGTGACGTAATGCGACGTACGGAGATGTAACGTGACGCGCCGTGAAGTAAAGAGGCGTACCGTGACGTGGCGTGAGGTGAGGTGAGGTGACGTGGCGTGAAGTGAAATAAAGAGAAATGGATTCCAGTGAAGGAGATGAATTGGAGAGAAATGAAGTGAAGTGAAGCGATATAGGGTGAAGTGAAGCGATGTGAAGCGAAACG
>JALVNE010000207.1 GCA_027026755.1 Sedimenticola sp.
AACAAAGCCCCAGAGTATCCCATATCTCATCCACCCGTTTCTTCACGCTTTCATCCATGACAATGGGCCTGCCCCATTCCCGGTTCGTTTCTCCCGGCCATTTGTTGGTGGCATCGAAGCCCACCTTGGAGCCCAGGCCGGAAACGGGAGAAGCAAAGTCCAGGTAATCGATGGGGGTGTTCTCCACCAGGGTGATGTCCCTGGCGGGGTCCATGCGCGTGGTCATGGCCCAGATGACGTCGTTCCAGTCGCGCACGTTCACATCATCGTCGGTCACGATGACGAACTTGGTGTACATGAACTGGCGCAGAAAAGACCAGACGCCGAACATCACCCGCTTGGCGTGCCCGGGATACTGCTTGTTCATGCTCACCACCGCCATGCGATAGGAGCAGCCTTCCGGCGGCAGGTAGAAGTCCGTGATCTCGGGAAACTGTTTCTGCAGTATGGGCACGAAGACCTCGTTGAGAGCCACGCCCAGAATGGCGGGTTCGTCCGGCGGACGTCCGGTGTAGGTGCTGTGATAGATGGGCTGCTCGCGGCGGGTGATGCGCTCGATGGTGAACACGGGAAATTCATCCACTTCGTTGTAGTAGCCCGTATGGTCGCCAAAAGGCCCCTCCGGCGCCATGTCGCCGGGATGAATCACGCCTTCCAGTACGTACTCGGCGGACGCGGGCACCTGCAGGTCATTGCCCAGACTGCGCGTGACTTCGGTACGCGAACCCCGCAACAGGCCGGCAAAGGCATACTCCGAAAGAGTATCTGGCACGGGCGTGACGGCGGCCAGTATGGTGGCGGGATCCGCGCCCAGAGCCACGGACACTGGGAAAGGCTCACCAGGATGCGCTTGCTGCCACTCGCGAAAGTCCAGGGCGCCACCACGATGGGCCAGCCAGCGCATGATGACCCGGTTGCGGCCAATGACTTGCATGCGGTAGATACCCAGATTCTGACGCGGTTTATGGGGTCCGCGAGTCACCACCAGCCCCCAGGTGATGAGAGGACCTGCGTCTTCCGGCCAGCAGGTCTGTACCGGGATACTGCCCAGATCCACGTCGTCTTTTTCATGTACCACCTGCTGGCAGGGCGCGGAACGACGCTCCTTGGGCGCCATGTCCAGTACCTTGCGATACATGGGCAGCTTGTCCCAGGCGTCCTTCATGCCTTTTGGCGGATCCGGCTCCTTGAGCATGGCCAGCAAGCGCCCCACCTCGCGCAGAGCCTTCACAGAGTCCTCTCCCATGCCCAGGGCAACACGATGCGGTGTGCCAAACAGGTTGGTAAGCACAGGTACATCATGCCCCCGGGGACGCTCGAACAGCAGCGCCGGGCCGCCAGCGTGCAGCACCCGGTCGCTGATCTCGGTCATCTCCAGGCGTGGATCAACTTCCACCTGGATACGCCTGAGTTCGCCACGTTGTTCCAGCAGGGACATGAAATCCCGCAGATCCTGATATTTCATCTGTCACCATATCCGCGCTAAGGGCGTCGCCAAGGGGTCGGAGTCAACCCAGCATGATGTTGCACACATTTGACGCCTTGGATGATTTGACTCCGACCCCGTCCAAAATACCGACCCCGTCCAAAATATTTTCATTGATCACCACATCTTTCCGGTAACGCCAGGAAATGAATACGACGGCACCAAGGTCTTTTATTACACAACAAATGACAACCGTGAGGACATTACCATGAAAACATTGATCGCTGTTTCGGCCCTTTTCCTGGCAAGCAACATGGCCTTTGCCGAAACCTTCGCCTATGAGCGCCAGGTCGCCAGCCAGGATCTGGATCCGAATATCCCTAGCCTTTCCGAGGGCATCAGCAACCCCGTGCCATCCAAAGTGCAGCCGCCGAAGTCACTGCAGGCGGTCTATGATGGCAACCCTGATGTGGACACGGGTTCCCTGGAGCCCGCAAGCATAGGCATGGACAGGCATGAAGTCATCTACACCGCCTACGACAGGCTGATCGAAGGCAACCCGGACCTGGAGGTATAGATCCGGTCACAAGGGGTCGGAGTCAAATCAGCATGATGTTGCGCACATTTGACGCCTTGGGTGATTTGACTCCGACCCCATCCACCCTGATTCCGCTCATTGGGTATCCCGCAGTCTGGCCAGACGCTGTCCGGCAGCCTCATGCCCGCCGGGGTCGGCCGCGAGCATGTCTTCCATTTGTGTCAGCAGCAGCTGGCGCTGGTCCTGATCGAAGAGTCCCCATGCTGCCAGCACCTGGTCTTCATCATCCGTCAACAGTACGGCTGCCAGTTCATCCGCCTCGATCAGGCTGTCAGGATGAAGCAGATCCGCCACCAGCGCATGTTCCAGCAATTCGAAATGCGTACTGCGCGCCAGTTCTTCCTCGGCCAGTTCCTGCTCTGCCAGAGGATCTCCTGCGGCATTGCGGCGGATGGTGTTCATGATCACCTCCACCAGCTGCCGGATGGCCTGCTTGTTCCCCTCCTGCTGGTCCGCCAGGCAGCAGGCCTGCTCATAGTGTTTTTCCAACTCCGCCTTCAGGTCCAGGATAACCTGGCTCTCCTCAGTGGGCTTCAGTTCCACCGCCTGTCTCACGACCCTGCGCAGGGACTGCAGGAATGCCATCAGCTCCTCATGATCCAGGCGTTGCACTTCGAGCAGGTCATCCTCGCCCCATTCCTGGACGGGGCGCGGAAACAGGGGATTGTCCAGCTTGCGCCGGAAATGCCGCTCATGCCTGCCGGGGCGTTCGCTGAAAGGAATGGCCACCATCATTCAAACACGGGAATGAGGTTGCTACGATACCATTTTTTTGCTTGGGCATCGTATTCCCAGTGCTGTTCGTCCACCAGGGAGTGCACCACCTGACGGTCACGGAAGATATAATCGATGCGCACTGTCTGGGACGCCCTGTTTCTGTCTTGCCCAAGAAAATGGGGAACAATCAGGACTTCATACTCCGTCACCCGTACGTTATTGGGGTCTTGCGCCACTGGCGGCTGCGCTTCGATCATATCCGGCTTCAGGTAAGCGGGCAGCGCCTCGATCTGTCCCCAACGCACTTCATGCCTGTAAAGATTGAGGTCGAAATCCAGCTTTTTTTCCCTGTTCATGTTTTCCATGGTTTCACAACCCGCCAGGGACAGGGAGAACAACAGCCCCAATAAGAATATTTTCACCGCAAACGCTCCATACAGATTGTATGATGATGCTGGTATTATCCCAGCCTCATGCCCTAAAGCAAACTTCCCTGTCATGCAAGAAACCCCATCCCAGGAACCCATGGAAACCCTGTCCATCGAGGACAGCAAAATCACCCTGCTGGGCACGGCCCATGTATCCCGTAGCAGCGCCGACAAGGTGGAAGCCCTCATCGAAACAGGCGACTACGATGCCGTGGCTGTGGAGCTTTGCCCCAGCCGCTACGACGCCATCCTCTCCCCCGACTCCCTGGCCAAGATGAATCTCATGGAGGTCATCAGGAGCGGCAAGGCTTCCATGGTCATCGCCAACCTTGCCATGGGCGCCTACCAGCAGCGCATTGCCGAACAATTCGGCATAGAACCCGGCGCCGAGCAGCGCATGGCCATCGAAAAGGCCCGCGCCCATCACCTGCCGGTGCTGCTCATCGACCGGGAAATCGGCACCACCTTGAAGCGCACCGCCAGCAATCTGTCCTGGTGGAAACGCTGGACCCTGTTCACAGGTCTGCTGGTTTCCCTGGTTTCCCGGGAGGAGGTCGAGGAAGATGAAATAGAAAGACTCAAGGAAGGGGACATGCTGGAAACCACCTTCGCCGAATTCGCCCACGACCGGGAAGACCTGTACCGTCCCCTTATCGAGGAAAGGGACGAATACATGGCCGCCCGACTCACCCAGGAGATCGAGGAAAACGGCCACGAGGACATCTTGGCGGTGGTGGGCGCGGGACATCTCAAAGGCATAGGCAAGAAACTGGCCCAAGGCATCGAGAGCCCGGCGCAGACCATTGCGGGACTGGACGCCCTGCCGGAACCCTCGCGCTGGCCAAAGCTGATTCCCTGGCTCATCGTGGCCCTGGTGTTCATCGGCTTCGGCATTGGCTTCTACCGCAGCCCGGAGCTTGGCTGGCAGCTGGTTTGGAGCTGGGTGCTGATCAACGGCAGTCTGTCCGCCATCGGCGCGGCCCTGGCGGGGGGGCATCCCCTCACGGTGGTGACGGCCTTCGTCGCTGCCCCCATCACTTCATTGAACCCCACCATAGGCGCGGGCATGGTGACGGCGGCTGCGGAACTCTGGCTGCGAAAACCCACGGTGGAGGACTTCAGTCGGCTGCGTCATGACACCACCCACTGGACGGGCTGGTGGAAAAACCGGGTGTCCCGCACCCTGCTGGTGTTCCTGTTCAGCACCCTGGGCTCGGCCATAGGCACTTATGTGGCGGGATTCCGCATCGTGGGGAAACTGACCGGCGCGGGATAGATTGGGCTGTACAGTTATTTGTCGTAACGGTCGTCCAGATTCACCGGGCAGAGCACCTCGCGCATGGTGCCGATGAGTTCCAGCAGCTTGCCGTTGCGAATGCGGTAGTAGATGCGATTGGCTTCCTTGCGGGACGTGACGATGTTCTTGTTGCGCAACTGCTCCAGATGCTGGGAAATATTGCTCTGGGATGTGCCGGTACGGGCAACGATCTCACCCACGGACAACTCGGTTTCCCCCAGGGTGCACAAAATCTTCCAGCGCAGGGGATGCGCCATGGCCTTGAGCGCATTGGCGGTCATTGTCGGATCTTCATCCTCGGGAATCCGGGGTTCTGTGGGCTCGTTCATGGGGTTCAATCTCCAGTTGCTTGAGCGGGCGATTTTTCGTCCACCCGACAATAGCCTGACATATTCTTGGCGATACAGATGATCTCGTCAATCTCCCCCTGTTGATTGGCAATGGCCGTGCGTGAAAACAGGATGGGCACCCGTGTCCCGTCCTTGGCGATGAAAGCCGCCTCGATATCACGCAGGGCGCCGGCCCGGATCAGGGCCTCCAGCCACATGCCCATGAAGGCATTGGCCTGTTCCTGTCCTTCCTCCTCGAACACATCACCGATGCTCATGCCCAGCAGTTCTTCTTCCCCATAACCCAGCATGGAGCAGGCGGCAGGATTGACCTGCTTGATGCGCCCCTGGGGGTCGAGAATGAGCAGCGCCTCCCCCATGTAGCGCAGAATGTTTTCCAGGTGCTGGTTGGCTTGATGCAGCTCGGCAGTGCGTTCCGCCACCTTCTGTTCGAGAATCCGGTTGAGTTCCCGTTCCTTCTCGATGAGGCGGAAATAGGTGCTGATCTTGTTCAGTAATTGGTTATCGTCGATGGGCTTGAGCAGGTAGTCCACGCCGCCCACGTCATAGCCCTTCTGCTGAAATTCCTGGGTCTTGAAGGCCGCGGTGAGGAAGATCACCGGAATCTCCCGGGTCTTCTTGTGGATCTTGAGCATACGCGCGGTTTCGAAGCCGTCCATCTCCGGCATTTGCACATCGAGAATGATGAGATCGATGTCCGGGTTGCTACGCGCCAGCTCCAGGGCCTGGCGGCCGCTGGTGGCCTCCAGTATTTCCACGTCCATGTGCTTGCTCACCAGGGAGCGCAGGGTGAACAGATTGTGTTCGTTGTCGTCCACGGCCAGCAGTTTGAAGCCGGAATAACGTTTCATGTTCATGTCATGTCCGCTGAAAACGTTGTTGCAGGATGCTCATCAGAGTATGGGCATTGACCTCTGGAGAGATCACCACTTCCGCGCCCCCGGCCTGGGGATTGTCCGACAGGCCGATGAACAGGGTCGAACTGGCCGTGCTGCCTCCCACCATCTCGGCGAGATGCCGCCATTCCACGATGCCTTCTCCAGCCAGTACTATATCAATATCCGCCTCATCTTCCAGCGTCTCCCGGATCTCGTCCTCGTCCCCGGCGGCGAATACCTCGATATTCCAGGCTTCCAGCATCTTGCTGAACTTGAGCAGCAGATCGATCTCCTTCTCCACCAGCAGGGCACGGCGGCCGGAGAAATCGGCATCCGCCACCGCCGGGCTGCCGCCGGCCCCGTCCAGGTCTTCATCTTCCCGGTCTTCACGGAACAGGGTCTTGGGCTGAGGGGGCTCCCCGCATTCATGGGGCAACAACAGAGAAAATTCCGAACCTCGTCCGGTGCGGCTTTCCACCCGAATCTCTCCACAGAGAATCTGCGCCAGCTCCCGGCTGATGCTCAGTCCCAGGCCGGTCCCACCATAGCGGCGCCGGGTGGAGCCATCCGCCTGTTTGAAGGCCTCGAAAATGATCTTCTGCTTGTCTTCGGGAATGCCGATGCCCGTATCCCGCACCCAGATGCGTACGGCATAGGGATCTTCGGCAGGCTCCATGCCCAGCACCACCTTGCCCTGGAAGGTGAACTTGAGGGCGTTGGAAAGAAAGTTTTTCAATACCTGTTTGATCTTGTCCGCATCCGTGGAGATATGTGCCGGCACCCGCGGATCCACCTGCAGCTCCAGCTTCAGCCCCTTCTCCTTGAATTGGGGCACCATGAGTTCCACCAGCTCATGGAGCAGCTCATAGAGATCCACTTCCTCGATGACAGGCAACAGCTTGCCGGCCTCGATGCGGGACAGGTCGAGAATGTTGTCGATGAGACCGCGCAGATCCTCGCTGGCCTCGTGGATCACCTTCAGCTGCTGGCGCTGCTCTTCGGAAAGCGCGCCACCCTCCTTCACCAGCAGTTTGGACAACAGCAGGATGGAATTCAGGGGCGTGCGCAACTCGTGGCTGACATTGGACAGGAACTCGGACTTGTAGCGGTTGGACTCTTCCAGAGCCTGCGCGTGGCCCTGCAGTTCCCGCAGGTTGCGGGCATGGGTTTCCGACAACACCGACAGGTTGCGCCCCAGCTGCTCCAGTTCCGGGCTGCCATGCCAGTCGAACTGCACGGCCTCCGCCTTGCCGACGATGCGCTGTATGCCCTTGAACAATTCGGTGCCGTAGCGCTCCAGCCGCGCCGCCACCAGTCGCGCAATGATGCCGATGACCACCACCAACACGAAAATGATCACCAGCACCCGCAAGATGATGGCATCACGCAGCTCCCGCAAGGGCTTGTCCTGGACATAACGTCCCACCCACAAGGGCCTGTCGTCGTCCGTGCGCAACAGGGGTACCCAGATCACGGTCTTGCCATCATCGCCTTCCCACATGAACAGCTTGCGCTGGGCAAATTTCTCCTTCAACCCGGGAAACTCATCGAAGGCGCTCCCCTTGCGCTGGACCACGCCAGGCGCGGCCAGATAACGCCCGTCATCATGCACCCAAAGCGTATCGGGATCACGCCGCACCAGACCGCCGATATCCACCGTCATCACCACCACGCCATAAGTGGGCTTGCCTTCATAAGGCCCCAGAGGCGTAAGCAACTGCAAGGTGATGGCCCGCGCCAAGTCAGTGGTTTTCTCATCCACCACCACCGGGGTGGGAAACACCACCGGCGTGGTGGCCTGCAAGACCAGCTCCAGGAACTTGCGCTGCGGCATGTAAGGTGGCACCGTGGTGGGCTCCCAGCGGCGGGTGTCTGGATTGCGGGACAGCCAGAAACGCGCCAGGCCCTCCTTGTCCAGGAAGATGATGTCGACGATATCCAGCTGATCACGCAGGATCCGGTTGATCCACTCCACATACTTTACACGGGCCTGGTCGATCTGCTTGAGATCTGTCGTCTCTTCCGACCCCAGCACCATACCGGGTTCCGGCAGCTTGGCCAGAAGGCGGATCATCTCGTCCCGGCTGGCCAGGTGCGTATCCAGGTCTGAAAAATCCGCGCGCAGATTCTGCAGGAAAGCTTCACGGTAGAACAGCTCCACCCGCTCCAGCACCAGGGGCAGGTTGATAGTCACCGCTGCTGCCAGGGGCAGCAGGCCAAAACCGAACAGAAACAGCAGAATGCGGGTGCGCAGGGACATTCAGAAGAATCATCGTATGCCAGTCAGTCTTGAGTATCCCAGCTATTACCCCTGTGAGCAATCCTGGACATGAGATGCGGCTGGCGTCGGGAATTGGACTTGTCGGAAGACGCACGGTAACCTTGCAGACGCCTTTCACGGATGTTCTCGAGGAGAAGACTATTGAAAAAACATCACCTGTTGCTGCTGGCGGCATTATTTTTCGCATCCTCACAGGCGTTCAGTACAAACTCCCCGTTGGAACTGAAAGTGAAAGACGATATTCTCCTGGATGAAATGAAGACCGGGAAGACCATGCTGCTGCCGGAATTCGAGATGTTCAGCGCCACCGGCGCCCGCATATTTCATTCAACCGGTTTCGACAAGGAATTCACCACCCGCATCCAGGATGCCCTGTCCGCAAAAAACAGCGACGGGGTGAAATTGTCCGACCGGTTACCGCAGCTGCTGGACAGGAACGGCATTTCCCCACGGTCATCCGACATGAAAGATGCCGGGTATGTATTCATCGAATACTGGGCTGAGTGGTGCAGCGCTTGTCTGTTACAGATGAAAGCCGTGGATAACTTCATCAGGGAACATCCCGACCTGAAGATACTTTGGCTGAAGGTGGAAAAGGATCCGACCAAGCTGCCCTCCCTGAACTTCACCTCCGGCAGAGAAGCAGTCAAATAATAGCGACGGGGTCGGAAACGGGGTCACGAGGGTCGGGGTCGGAGTCAAATCAGGACTATGCCCCGCAAGTTCCAACAACTGCAGGGATTTGACTCCGACCCCTCAGCCCCCGAGCCCTGTGGTATACTTGCTCGCCGCTGGACCTGCATTGGGTTGAGCATCAACCCCATTCATGTTTTCCAAGGCAGGCATCCCATGTCCCGAACGCCCGCATCCCCTTCCTTCGCGGAACTGGGATTACCCCCCGTATTGCTCGAAACCCTGAGCAACATCGGCTATGAAACCCCTACGCCCATCCAGGCCCGCTGCACGCCCCTGCTGCTGGAAGGCCGCGACCTCCTTGGCCAGGCGCAGACAGGTACCGGCAAGACAGGCGCCTTCGCCCTGCCCCTGCTGGCCAGGATCGATCTGAAACAGAAGACGCCCCAGCTTCTGGTGCTCACCCCCACCCGGGAACTGGCGCTGCAGGTGGCAGAAGCTTTCCAGAGCTACGCTCATCGCATGAAAGGTTTTCACGTACTGCCCATCTACGGCGGCCAGGCTTTCACTCAGCAGCTGCGCCTGCTCAAGCGCGGCGTACACGTGGTGGTGGGCACGCCCGGGCGGGTCATGGACCATCTGCGGCGCAACACCCTGAATCTGGACGGACTGAAAAGTCTGGTGCTGGACGAGGCCGATGAAATGCTGCGCATGGGGTTTATCGACGACGTGGAGTGGATCCTGGAGCAGATCCCCAGGAAAAGACAGACCGCACTGTTCTCCGCCACCATGCCGGATGTCATACGCAAGGTGGCTCACAAGCATCTGCAGAACCCGGTGGAAGTGCGCATCGAGTCCGGCACCAGCACCGCCACCACCATTCACCAGCGCTACTGGCTGGTGAGCGGCCTGCACAAGCTGGACGCCCTGACCCGGCTGCTGGAAAGCGAGGATTTCGACGCCATGTTGATCTTCGCCCGCACCCGTACTTCCACCGTGGAACTGGCGGACAAGCTTTCGGCCCGCGGCTACGCGGCGGAGGCCCTGAATGGCGACATTCCCCAAAACCAGCGGGAAAAGACCGTGGAGCGCCTAAAGAACGGCCAGCTGGATATCCTGGTAGCCACGGACGTGGCCGCCCGGGGCCTGGACGTGGAGCGCATCAGCCATGTGCTCAACTACGACATTCCCCATGACACCGAATCCTATGTGCACCGCATCGGTCGCACCGGCCGGGCGGGCCGCAAGGGAGAAGCCATCCTGTTCGTTGCGCCCCGGGAGCGGCGCCTGCTGCGCGCCATAGAAAAGGCCACCAGCCAGCCCATCGAAAGGATGCACATGCCCAGCACCGCGGACATCAACGACCGGCGCGTCGCCCGCTTCAAGCAGCGCATACTGGATACCCTGGCCACCGCCGATCTGGATCTCTACGCGGACATCCTTGCCGATCTGCGCCAGGAACAGGATCTCGACCCCATGAGCCTGGCTTCCGCCCTGGCCCTGCTGGCCCAAGGCAGCGATCCCCTGCTGCTCGAGGACAAGCCCGTGAAGGAGAAGAAAGCGCGTAAGGAAGGGAAAGAAAAACCGGCCAGTAAGCCATCAAAGCGGGCGTTCTCCACTGAACCCCTGCCATTGAAAGAATTTCCTGACCTGCGCATGGAGCGCTTCATCCTGGACGTGGGTTACAACCACGACGTGAAACCCGGCAATATCGTCGGCGCCATTGCCAATGAAGCCGATATCGACAGCTGCTACATCGGCTGCATCGAGATTCACGATGAATTCAGCACCGTGGACCTGCCGGAAGGCATGCCCCGGGAAGTGATGGAAATTCTCAAGAAAGCCCGGGTGGCCGGCCGCAGGCTGAGCCTGCGTCCCGTGAAACAGAAGGCGGGCAAGAAAGGAAAGAACATCAAACGCGGGCGCAAGCACCACAAGAAGAAACGCTAACCGCGCATCCCTGCGGCTAGCCATCATGTTTTGACCTGTCCTCCTCAATTATGGCTCTGTGTCGGGAAGTATTTCCCATCCTCAAACATAACCCACGTGGTTGAGGATGGGCAGGTCAAAACATGATGTCTAGAGCTCATCCAGCAAGGCCAGCACCTCCCGTGCATGACCCTTGGGCGTCACGCCATAGATGGCATGGCGGATGATCCCATCCTTGTCGATGATGAAGGTGGAACGCTGTATGCCCATGCGCTCCTGGCCATTGACCTGCTTCTTCTGCATCACGCCATAGGCCTCGCAGGCCTCGCCATCCACGTCCGCCACCAGCTCGATGGTCAGACCGTATTTGTCACGGAAGGAGGCATGGCTGATGCAGGTATCACGGCTGACCCCCAGAACCACGGTATCCCGCGCGGCAAATTCATCCACCAGTTCGCTGAACTCCATGGCCTCCATGGTGCAGCCCGGCGTATCGTCCTTGGGGTAGAAATAGAGTACCAGGTTGCGCTTGCCGGCATAATCAGCCAAGCGAACCATGTCCATGTCGGCTGTGGGCAACTCGAAATCGGGCGCCCTGTCATTCACTTGCAGCATCGTCTCTCCTCCAGACAGTTATTGTCGGCTCTTGGTGGCCGGTTTATCTGTTGAATTATACAAATGTTTCGTCAGGCGTTGCCCTCAGGCAGAATTCTTCTCGGTTTCCACCACTGGTACAAAGCCATGGCGCTTTCGGCGAGCTGGTCTACGGCCAGGCGATGCTCGTCCTCGTTGGGAGGATTCAGCAACTGGTCTTCCTCGTACATGAGAAAGGCCGCCACCGGCGCCAGGCGCTGCGCGACCTCCTCGTCTCCGGCCATGTCATCCAGGGCGGATTCTCCGTGCTGGTTCCAACCCATGATGTAGCCTTCACACCAGCCGTAAGGCAGGGGCAGGGGGGCATTCTCATACCCTTCTTCCATGCTCAGCATCATGGGGGCATATTCCCTGTTCTCAAGTTCCGCCAGGATGAGGTTATAGAGGGACATGGTCAGTTCCATGATCTCCCGCGCTTCCTTTTCCGAACTGAATTGCGCCTCTCCCAGCACCTGCGGCAGCCATTGGCCGGGCACGATCAACCGCGGCCCGGACAGAATGGCGGTGAGATATCCCTGAGCCACATCCAGGGGCATGGCGCCGTTTTCCAAGTGGCTCAGCAGGAAACTCTCCAGGCGCTGGAGCTGTTCCTCGTTCATCATCTGATTCATTCGTCGATTCCCGAGTAACGCAGCAGCGCCTCTATGCTGGGCTCGCGCCCGCGAAATGCCACGAACAGGTCCATGGCGTCCTCGCTACCGCCCTTTTCCAGGATGTTGCGGCGGAAGGCCATGCCGATTTCCTCGTTGAACACGCCTTCCTCCTCGAACAGGGAAAAGGCATCCGCGGACAGCACCTCGGCCCATTTGTAGCTGTAGTAACCGGCGGAATAGCCGCCGCCAAAGATATGCGAAAATCCGTGGGCAAAGCGATTCCAGGCGGGCGGCTGCACAACCGACACTTCTTCACGCACCTCGTTGAGAATCTCATAGATGCGCCCGCCCCGGTGCGGATCGTATTCCATGTGAATGCGGAAATCGAACAGGGCAAATTCCAGCTGGCGCAGCAGCTGCATGGCGGACTGGAAATTGCGCGCCGCCAGCATGCGTTCATAGAGTGCATCAGGCAAGGGCTCGCCTGTGTCGAAATGGCCAGAGAACAAGGCCAGGGCCTGCTTCTCCCAGCACCAGTTCTCCATGAACTGGGAAGGAAGCTCCACGGCATCCCAGGCCACGCCGGATATTCCGGATATGGAGGGATAATCCACCCGGGTGAGCATGTGATGCAGACCATGACCGAACTCATGGAACAGGGTCTGGACTTCGTCATGGGTGAGCAGGGCCGGCTTGCCGCCCACGGGGGGGGTGAAATTGCAGGTCATGTAGGCCACGGGAATCTGCTCGAGATTGCGGGTATTCACCCGGGAAATGGCATCCGCCATCCAGGCGCCGCCGCGCTTGTTGGGACGGGCATAGAGGTCGAAATAGAATTCCCCCAGCAGCTCCCCGCCCCGATCACGGATCTCGTAGAAACGCACATCGGGATGCCAGGTATCCACCTGCCGGCCGCTTTCCCGGATGTGCACGCCAAACACCCGGCCGATGACCTCGAACATGCCGGGAATGACCCGAGTTTCCGGAAACCAGGGTTTCAGCTCTTCCTGACTGATGCTGTAGCGATGCTGACGCAGTTTCTCACTGTAATAGGCCATGTCCCAGGCCTCCAGATCGCTCATGCCATGATGCTCACGGGCATAGACGCGCAATTCCTCCAGCTCCCTCTCTCCCTGTTTCCTGGCCCTGCCGGCCAGATCATGCAGGAAGCCCATGACCTCATCCGTGGAACGGGCCATCTTGGTGGCCAGGGACAGCTCGGCATAATTGGCGTAACCGAGCAGTCCGGCCATTTCATGGCGCAGGGCCAGCATCTCGTCCATGATGGCGCTGTTGTCGAAACGGCCGGCATCCGGCCCCTGATCGGAGGCCCGGGTGGCATA
>JALVNE010000208.1 GCA_027026755.1 Sedimenticola sp.
TCCTGGGCGCGGGTAGGCAGGTGATGGACCTCCCCGTTCCCGCTGAACAGGCTCATGCCCTGTTCTCCCCGGGTGACGAGCAGATGTTCCAGGCCACAGTCCCGGGCCAGCCGGCGGGCCGATATTTCCAGTTGTTCTTCACTGGCGCAGGCGCCGGCCACGGCTTCGAACTCCGACAGGTTGGGCGTCACCAGGGTGGCGCCCCGGTATCGGGAAAAGTCCAGGCCCTTGGGGTCCACCAGCACCGGCCGCCGCGCCTCCCGGGCCAGGCATATCCAGGCCTGGGGATCGGACAGGGTGCCCTTTCCATAGTCGGACAGCACCACCACGTCATGCTCGGCCAGCAATGCCTGGAAACGGCGCAGCATGTCCACTGCGTCATAATCAGGAAAGCCGTCCTCGAAATCCAGGCGGATGAGCTGCTGATGGCGGCTGATGACCCGCAGCTTTGTGATGGTAGGATAGGCGGATTCGCGCAGCAGATGAGTGCGCACCCCGGCGCCCTTTAGACCCTTTTCCAGGTTGTCGGCGGCTTCATCGTCGCCCACCAGCCCCAGCAGGGTTACCTGTCCGCCCAGGGCCGCGATGTTCACTGCCACGTTGCCGCTGCCTCCGGCGCGGCCTTCCTCGTCCCGCACATGCACCACGGGCACCGGCGCTTCGGGAGAGATGCGCTCGGTAGCCCCGTGCCAGTAACGGTCCAGCATCAGGTCACCGGCCACCAGCACCCGGGCCGCGGAAAAGTCGGGCAGCGCGCTCACGGCCCCTTAGAAACGAAAGCTGGCCTGCAGCACGGCGCCCAGCTCGTTGCCATTGCCGCCCAGGCCGATCTCGGCGCCGGCCTTGAAGGTCATGTCGCCATAGGGAAGCAGCAGCTGGGGCACCAGGCTGAACTGGTTGAGATCGGAAAAATCCCCCAGGTAGGTCAGCTCCACGGCAGGATGCACCCTGCCCCAGGGCGCAAAGACGGCGCCGACCTTGGCATCCAGGGCGGGAAAACTGTCATCGGCACCAGGATGCAGATCGTCGGAATCCGTGTAATAACGCAGCCCCAGGTTGGCGATGAGCTGGCCGAAGGCATGTACCCTGTCGAATTTCACCCCGCCCATGAATACCATGCCGGTGTGGTTGAAGGGGTCCATTTCATTCGCCATCTTGATATCCCGTTTGGTGGTATCCAGACGGTCGGGCACTCTGCCTCCCCCAACGTAATAGGAAAGGTTGTATCCCCTGTCTTCCGCAAACACCAGCTGATGCTCGAAAGTCAGGGTGAGAAAATCGAATACGCCGCCATAGCCTTCCACGTCGATGCTTTCCCCCTGCTGCATGGGCTGATCGTCCTTGACCACCGCCTCGGCATCGGTCTTGAACGGATAGCTCAGCCGCAGCTGGAACCTGTCCATAAAAGGAAACACCAGTTCAGCGCCGGCGGTCCAGCCTTCCAGGTCATCGGCCTCATCCAGTTCCATGCCCTTGAAGCTCTCCCAACCCAGCTTGAATTCCCACTGGGAACCAATGTCAGCATAGCTGCTCTGCAGGGGCTCGGGCGCCGCCGCCAGGGCGCTGCCTCCCATGCAAAGGGCCGCCACCAGAGTTGTTGCAATCTTTTTCATAACTTCGTCTCCTGTTTACAACCTGTCACGCTGCTCACTTCTTCTTTCTTTCCCATGCCCTGTCGAAGGCCATGATCAGGGGCTTGAGGGACTTCTTATAGGCATCATCCCGGGGCAGGCGCTCCAGGTACAGATCCACGAAACGCTCGAAGCCGAACTCACGCATGGCCAGGCTGTGCTCGTCGCTGTTGTAGAGATGGCGAAAATTCCTCGCCCGCAGGGAACGGTTCAAAGGCCAGGGCCAGAAGCGGATATCCTGGATATCGATGAGCCCCATGCGCCCATCCGGCTTGAGCAGCACATTGCCAGGGTGCACGGAGCGGAAATAAATGCCTTTCTCGTGCAGATCCACGAGAAAACCCGCCAGAGTTTCGAACAGGGACTGGTCCATGTTCTTCTGGAACAAGTCGTAGAAAGGTTCACCCTCCAGCAAATCATAGACCACACCGTGGCGCTCGATATCGGGACAGAAAAAGGTTTCCAGAATATTGGGCGCGTCCACGCCCCGGGCCTTGAGACGCTGGGCATTGCGCGCAAAGCGCAGATTGTAAGGATACAGGCGACCGGAACTGAAACGACGCTTGATGCGGAACATCTTCACGATGCGCTGATCCGGCAGCAACCATACTTTGACCCCGAAGGACTGCTCCTCCAGCACTTTGGCATCTGCCACCTGTGCCTCATGCTCCTGTTGGCTGATGCGTTTCATGTCTGCCGCTCCTTCTTGCGCAGCACATAGGTACGCCACTGGGAATAGCCCGGCAGGAAATCCACCTTGCCCAGCACATGAAAGCCGGCCTGGTCGAATTCCTTTTCCAGCACTGCAGGGGATTGCACGAAACGGTCCTGGAAGCGGCGCTTGAACACTTTCTTGCCGGAAGCACGCTGGGCTTCCAGACGGCGCCGGCGCCAGCCCTTGTAATTGCCATCCACCCATAGGGACAGACTGACGCTGTCACGGGTGACCCGGTGGAACTCCCGCAGAATCTTCAACCGGTCCGCCGATTCCCCAATATGGTGCATGAGCCGCATGCAGAACACATGCTCCACGGCTTCATCATCCAGTTTGATATCGAAAGCAGAGGTCTGGAAGATGCGGAAACGCCGCACCAGCTCCTCCGGCTGGAATTTACGTGCCGTTTCCAGCATGGCCTCGCTGTAGTCGGCAGCCAGCAGTTCACGTTCCGGGTCTTCTGCCAGTATGGGCCAGAAACGTCCGGCGCCACAGGGAAGATCCAGCACAGAACGGGGATTTCCCGCCATTTTCAGTACCTTGCGGGCAATCTGCTTTTCCCGCCAGTCGGACAGGCGACGGCTCAGGCTTTCCTGGTGTTTCCTGAAATAGCGGTCGGCCCTCTCCTGGGTATAGACGGAAGAAAACATCAGCTCCTGATGCTGCTCTCCCTGGTCTTTCTCTGTCTGTTCAGTCATCGGCATCCGGTTTCTGATTCTCTATCTGCACATTATACAACTTGGCATATTCTCCATTGCGGTCAATCAGTTCCTCATGGGTGCCCGACTCCACGATACAACCGTCCTGCACCACCAGAATCTGGTCAGCATGTTCGATGGTGGACAGCCGGTGGGCAATGACCAGGGTGGTGCGGTTGCGCATGAGATTGCGCAGGGCCGCCTGCACATGGCGCTCGGATACCGTGTCCAGGGCGGATGTGGCTTCGTCGAGAATCAGTATGGGCGCGTCCTTGAGCAGAGCGCGGGCAATGGCAATGCGCTGACGCTGACCGCCGGACAGGCGCACGCCGTCTTCGCCAATGATGGTGTCGAAGCCTTCGGGCAGTTCGCGGATGAAATCCAGGGCATGGGCCGCCCGGGCGGCCTCTTCCAGCTTTTCCGGAGGAGGCGGCTCCGCCATGCCATAACAGATATTGGCCGCCACGCTGTCGTTGAACAGCACGGACTCCTGGCCCACATAGGCGATATGACGGCGCAGTTCACGCAGACGGATGTCCCTCAATGGTATGTCATCGAGAAGGATGCTGCCTCCGGCAGGGTCGTAGAATCTGGGAATCAGGGCGGCGATAGTGGTCTTGCCACTGCCGGAGGCCCCTACCAGGGCCACACTCTGCCCAGGCTCCATGGAGAAGCTGATGTCGTGCAGGGCATCCACCTCGGCCAGGGCGTAACGGAAGCGCACGTTTTCGAAACGGATGGCACCGCGCACCGTTTCCAGGCTTCTCTCCCCCGTATCCTTTTCCGCCTCCTCATCCACCAGCTTGAACACGGACTCTGCCCCCGCCAGGCCGGTCTGCAGGGGCTGGTTGATGGCCGTCAGGCGCTTGATGGGAGGAAACAGCAGACCCAGGGCGGAGAAGAAAGCGGTGAACTCCCCCACGGTCATGGGCTCGCCACCCAGCTGCCCTGTCCCCAAGTAGATGAGCAGGGCAATCATCATGGCACCGATGAATTCCACGATGGGCGCACTGGTGGCATCCGCCACCTTCAGCTTGAAGCGGTGCCGCCGCACCCAGTTGGCCAGCTTGTTGAAGCGCTTGTGTTCATAGTCCTGGCCACCATAGACCTTGACGATGCGGTTGCCGCGGGTAGCCTCTTCCAGGGCATGGGTCATCTCTCCCATGGTTTCCTGCAGGCGCCGGCTGGAGCGGCGCATGCGCCCGGCCACCAGGCGCACGAAGCCCAGCATCACCGGCAGCAGAATGGACACCACCAGGGTGAACTTCCAGTTGGTGTAGAGCATGAAGCCCAGCAGGCCGATGACCGACAGGCCGTCCCGCAGCAGCACCACCAGCACCCGGGTGGCCGCCGTGGTCACCTGGGTGACGTCGTATGTGACCTTGGCAATGAGATTGCCCGTGGCATGGGCGTCGAAATAGGCCACGGGCAGGCTGA
>JALVNE010000209.1 GCA_027026755.1 Sedimenticola sp.
TGGCCTTTTCCCAAGGCTTGGTGGGCATCGATGTCTGGCTGAAGACCCTGGACGGCAATGGCGGCGACAACAAGGATGATCTGGCTTACGGCGTGGCCTTCGACAGCCAGGGAAACGTGGTAGTCGCGGGAAACGTGGATGCGCCCCAGACCGGCACCAGCAAGAATGACAATGCCCTGGTGCTCAAGTATGACGCAGATGGTAATGAGCTGTGGCGCCAGGAGTTCGATTCGGGTGACGTGGAGGGAACCGACTGCAACAGCCAGAAATGTGAATCCCGGGAGCGTTTTTATGCCTTGCGGGTGGATTCGGATGATCGCATTGTGCTTGCGGGCAAATGGGACGGAAACTACGCCACGTACAGGAAACGTTATATCAGTGCCTACTGGACCATAAGCCTGTCCCCGGATGGCCAGACAAACTGGCAGCATATATGGTGGAATCCGTTTTCCGATACTCAGCCAAATTACGGTCAGAGTGCGTGGAATTCGGCCTATGCTCTGGATGTGGATAACACGGGTAAGGTGTTCAGCGTTGGGAGTACATTTTATAAATGGACGCCACCTGATGGGCAGGGACAGCATGACTGGCTCATGCACTTGTACGATTCCTCGGGGACGGAGGCCAGCGGCTTTCCTCTTTATTACAGTAATGGCGCTGACTATCACTATGCCGATAAGGCTTATGGCGCGGCCATCGACAGTGCCGGCAACCTCATTGCTACCGGGCGGATTGGGGTTCCCAAGAATCACCCGAATGATGTGGACTGGCATGTACGCAAATACGATGCTGCAGGTGAAAATTTGTTGTGGTCCGACAGCCTTGACGGTAACAGCCTAACCGATTGGGCCGGCAAGGTGACTACGGACGCCAACAATGATGTCTATGTAGCGGGCGTGCTCAATACAGGGACGGACAATGGCACCAATCGCGACTATCAGTGGGTGGTGATCAAATATGCCGCCGACGGTGACGGCCATGGTCATGCCCAGCGCCTCTGGACCCGGATCTATGACGGCCTGACTCCTGGCGCCGACGCTGTTCCCAATGACCTGGTCTGGGATCCGGTCACCAATACCCTCATCGTGGTTGGCTGGGTCAAGGACAACGTCACGGACCGCATGTACGCGCGCTTTGAGCGCCTGGATGCGGAGACCGGGGCGATGCTGCGGGAGCAGGTGGCCAACGACACGCCGGGGAGTATGGCGATAGGAGTCCATGTTCAGGAGGATCGCATCGCCATCACGGGCGGGCTGAAGAATGCTTCCGATGACTGGGACATGGCCACTGTCGTCATGCGCGTGCCCAGCGTGGCCATCACCCCCAACGGCAGCCTGGTGACCACCGAGGCCGGTGGCAGCGCCACTTTCGACGTGGTGCTGGAGGATGAGCCTGTGGGGGACGTGACCATACAGATCAGTTCCAGCAACCCCCAGGAAGGGCGGGTGTCACCTTCTACCCTGGTATTCACGCCGGGAGCCTGGAATACGCCCCAGACCGTCACCATCACTGGTGTCGAGGACAACGATGACGACGGTGACCAGGCTTACAGCATCCAGTTCAGCGTCAGCTCCAGCGATCCCATCTATGACACCAGAACCATCCAGGAGCTTGCCGTTACCAACCAGGACAATGATCCTATCTTTGCGGACGTGCCTATTGGCTACTGGGCCTATGAAGGAATTCAGAGCCTGGCGGACAGCGGCATCACCTCTGGCTGTGGCGGCAGCAATTATTGTCCCACGGAGGAGGTGACCCGCGCCCAGATGGCCAAGTTTCTGGAGCGGGGTATCCACGGCACGGCGTTCATCCCGCCTGCCGCGACCGGCAACGTTTTCGGTGACGTGCCAACGACTTACTGGGCAGCAGACTGGATCGAGGCGCTCGCTGCGGATTCCATTACCAGCGGTTGCGGTGGCGGAGACTACTGCCCGGATGCCAGTGTGGATCGTGGTCAGATGGCGGTATTCCTCCTGAAATCCAAACACGGTCCGGATTATGTGCCGCCGCAAGCCACGGGCACCCTTTTTGATGACGTGCCGGCATCTTTCTGGGCTGCCAGCTGGATCGAACAGCTCGCCAATGAAGGGATTACCATGGGATGTGATGCGGACGACTACTGTCCGAATGATCCGGTCACCAGGGATTCCATGGCCGTGTTCCTGACCCGCACTTTCAATTTGGATAACAATTGAGCAACCACTGGCGCCATGGAGGGTGCCGCTTTTCCCAGTTGATATGAAAGCTTAACCCGAGCCTCCGGCTCCCGCGCGCGGGGGGGGAGGGGAATCCAAAAATCGCACCTTTCCGATTCCGAGTCGTGAAAGCCCGGGGAAGGGCATTTGCGGCATCCTTCAAGGGGAGAGGGACTTCAGGGCGGTTTTCTTCCATCATCAAGGGCGTGGCCAATAGGGTAAAATGCGCCCATGCCTACCCGTTTGCTGTCCGTTCCTCCAGACATTCCCCGTTTCTATCAGGTCTTGCGCCGGTTGCCCTGGTCCTGCTGGCTGGACAGCGGCAATGGTGAGTATCTCGCCCAGGGCGGGCGCTACCATATTCTGTCCGCAGATCCCCGGGTGCGTCTGATCTTCCAGGGGGGAGGCACTGTTCTGGAATACCAGGATGGCCGCAGGCAGCACAGCCGGGAACCGGTATTGCAGCTTGTCAGGGAACTGCTGGCGGAAAGCACGGCCGGCACCGCGTCCCCACCTTTCGGGGGCGGGGTCATGGGCTATTTTTCCTATGACCTGGGGCTGCGCCTGCAAGGGCTGGAATCCGGGCAGGGCGAGCTTCCGGAACTGGCCCTGGGGCTGTATGACTGGGTGCTGGTGCATGATCTTGAAACCCGCCAGTCATGGCTTTGCGGGGATCTTGGACAGGTTCCAGGGGGGCTTGTCCAGGCTCTTGAAAACAGTGCCGGGGAAACGGCCCCCAGGGTTTTTCAGCCCCGCGCCAAAGGTATCAGCGCCCAACTGTCTCCGGGGGATTACGCCCGGGCTTTTCGCCGCATTCAGCATTATCTGCGCGAGGGCGACTGCTACCAGGTGAACTACGCCCAGCGCTTTTCCCTGCCTTTCGAGGGGGATCCCTTTGCCCTCTATCTTGCCATGCGGGCGCAGAATCCCGCGCCTTATGGCGCCTTGCTGGAGCTGCCTTTCGCCAGCATTCTCAGTTCCTCGCCGGAACAGTTTCTCCGTGTGGACAACGGAAAAGTGCGAACCCGGCCCATCAAGGGCACGCGCCCCCGGGGCGCCACCCCTGAACAGGACCGGCTCCTGGTTCGGGAGCTGACGCAAAGCGTCAAGGACCGGGCGGAGAACCTGATGATCGTGGATCTCATGCGCAACGACCTGGGGCGGGTATGCAAGCCGGGAAGCATTCAGGTGCCGGATCTGTTCAAGGTGGAGTCCTATCCCACGGTACATCATCTGGTGAGCACGGTGACGGGGAGGCTGGCCGAGGGAGAAGATGCCTTGAGCCTGCTGGCCGCCTGTTTTCCGGGGGGATCCATCACCGGGGCGCCCAAACGGCGGGCCATGGAGATCATCCAGGAGCTGGAAGCCGGACCCAGGGATATATACTGCGGCAGTATCGGCTGGATGGACAGCCAGGGCAACATGGACACCAGCATCGCCATACGCACCCTGCGGTTGAGCGGGGGACAGGCGGTGTACCATGCCGGTGGCGGCATCGTGGCGGATTCCCGGCTGGACGAGGAATACCAGGAGAGCCTGGACAAGGCCGCAGCATTTTTCAAACTGTTCGACAAGGAATCACGGGCATTGAGCTATGAAAGATAATCCGGGTTGGAAGGAGCTTCTGAGAGTCTACGGGCCTTTGGTAATGCTGGTATTGGTGGGCTTTGTGTTGGCCTACCAGTACATAAAGCCTGCTCCGCCTGACCGTATTCTCATGGCCAGTGGTGAAAAAGGGGGCGCCTATGATGCTTTCGCGCAGCGCTACCGGGAGCTGCTGGCCAGGGAAGGCATCACCCTGGAGATCGTGAATACCCAGGGGTCCCTGGACAACCTGCGGCTGTTGTCCGAGGGGCGGGTGGACATGGCTTTCGTGCAGGGCGGCGTGGCACAGCCGGGGCAGCTGGGAATTCGTCTCGAAAGCCTGGGCAGCCTGTATTATGAGCCTCTTTGGGTGTTTCAGAGAGCGGATCTGGATATCGACAGGCTGACAGCCCTGAAAGGCCTGCGTCTGGCTATCGGCCCCGAGGGCTCGGGCACCCGGGCGCTGGTGGAACTGCTATTGCAGGAAAACCGGATTCCTGTGGAAGGCGCGCAATGGCTTGCCCTGGATTCCGGCGAAGCGGCGCGGCGTTTGCACGAGGGAAGCATAGACGTGGCCTTCTTTGTTGCCTCGCCCCGTAGCGAGCGGGTGGCGTCTCTGCTTCATGATCCCAGGGTCAGGCTGGTAAACATCCGGCGGGCGACGGCTTACGCCCGGCGGCATCCCTTTCTGGTGGAACTCA
>JALVNE010000210.1 GCA_027026755.1 Sedimenticola sp.
GCCGCCAACGTGGATCTCAAGGGATTCAGTGAGGATTTCTATCGCAAGCTCACCGGTGGGCACCTGCAGCCGGTACTCGATACCCTGAAATACCTGAAGCATGAGACCGATGTATGGCTGGAGATCACCAACCTGCTCATTCCGGGCCACAACGATTCGCCGGAGGAGCTGAAGCGCATGATCGAGTGGATACTCGAGGAGCTTGGGGAGGACGTGCCCCTGCATTTCAGTGCCTTCCATCCCGACTACAAGATGCTCGACGTGCCTCCCACGCCGCCCCGGGCCCTGAGCCAGGCCCGGGAGCTGGCCCTGTCCCTCGGCCTGCACTACGTCTATACAGGCAATGTGCACGACAGCAGGGGAGGGAGTACCTGGTGTCCTTCCTGTGGTGAGCTGCTCATAGAGCGGGACTGGTATGTCCTGGGAAAATGGGGGCTGGACGAAAATGGTTGCTGCCAGTCCTGCGGGACCAGGATTCCCGGGGTTTTCGAGGCCAGGCCGGGAGATTGGGGAGCAAGGCGGCTGCCTGTCGCCATGTAGGCGCCTTTCTGCCCCAAAAAGCTGCATGACGCTCTTGCCGGACATTCCCAAACCAGTTCACAGTTTCTTTCTGTGAATGCCATAAGATAGGCTTCATGCGGGTCCGCCTGGACTCGCGTGGTTCCGGCGGTCGAGTATGTGCTCGTGAAACACCCGTCCCCGCCGGAGATCCATGAAAAGGGACGACAGCTCTCCCAGTTTATTGGTATAGATATCCTATGGCCGAGACAAAATGCAGCTCCAATTTCAGAACTGAATGCCCCGCGTCAACATTGGCAGACAAGGCCTCCCGAGATGCGCCGGCAGGCGCATCGCCCTGTGAAACCGATACGTCCCGCAGGAAGTTCGTTCTTTCCTCCCTGGCCGGTGGCGCGGCTGTAGCCATCAGTATGCGCCGGGGAGAAGCTTCTGCTGGCGGTAGCGCCGGAACGCCCGTTCCCAAGCCGCTGTTGGGAAAGATTCGCGACTATGTAGAAACTCAGGCGGCGGTGACCGCGCCGCCGCCGTTTGCCGTCGTGGTGCTCAACCGCATGGGATTCGGTCCCAAAGGCAGCGATGTGGACGATTTCAATGCCCTGGGAGCCACGGACGATGAGCGGCTGGCCGCCTATGTCGACAAGCAGCTGGACTGGCAGTCCATCGACGATTCCGCCCTGGCACTCAGGCTGGGCGACCCGGCATACGCTTATCTTTGGGAAAGCTTCGATGAAGCCTGGCAGAAACACCATGTAGATGGAAACGACCGCTATGGCCCCATCAATACCATGGAACGCGCGGTGTTCGTGCGGGCGGTGTACAGCAAGCGTCAGCTCATGGAGTTTCTGGCAGACTTCTGGCACAACCATTTCAATATCTACGGGCGGGACACCTACGCCCGTGAAACCTGGGTATCCTGGGATCGTGACGTGCTGCGGCCGCCGCGTCCGAACAATCCCAGGCCGGCAGGGCTGGAGAACGGGCATTTTCTGGGCAATTTCCGTGAGATGCTGGAACTCACCGCGAAACACCCGGCCATGCTTTACTACCTGGACAACTACGTGAATGGCCGCGCGGATCCCAATGAGAACTATGCCAGGGAGATCATCGAGCTGCATACCCTGGGGGCGATCAACTATGCCGGCCCGGATCCGCAGCCTGGTGACATCAACCCCATCAGCATGCCGGAGTTTCCCGGAGTGGCCATCAATGACAAATATTCTGATGCCGATGTCTATGAGGCCATGCGATTTCTCACGGGATGGAATGTGGAAGATGGCCGGGATCCCTCGGGGGATCCCAATACCGGCCATTGGCACTTCGTGGAAGACTGGCACGATCAGGGACAGAAACAGCTGCTGGGCAAGCAGTGGGCCGCTTTCAGTGGTGTTCAGGAAGTCTATGACATGCTGGACCTGCTGGCTTTCCATCCGGGAACGGCGAAACACATCGCACTGAAACTTTGCCAGCGTTTCATCAGTGATGAGCCGCCCCAGTCCCTGGTGGACCAGGTGGCCACGGTGTTCTATGACAACCGGCACCAGCCGGATCAGCTCGAAAGGGTCTACCGTTTCCTGCTCAACACGCCGGAATTCAAGGATGTCAGCACCTGGGGCAGTAAACTCAAGAGGCCTTTCGAGGTGGTGGTATCCGCCATGCGGGCATGTGATGCGGACTTCAATATTCGTCCGGATGACAATGAGAGCAATTATTTCATGTCCTATTTCAGGCGTACCGGACAGCGCCCCTTCAACTGGCGCGCTCCCGACGGCTATCCCGACAAGCGTTCTTTCTGGGAAGGCGGTGCCTCCCTGGTCCATACCTGGCGGGTTCTGGACTGGCTCATCGATGAGAACGCGGGCAACAGCGACCCGGATCTCATGCCCATCACCGATATCACCGTAAACGGGCTGGGGGTTCACACCCCCGACAGCCTGGCCAATTTCTGGCTGAAGAAGGTGTTGAAGTGGGGGCCCAACAGTGGTGAATGGCACGGCACCGAGATTCATCGCATCCTGCGCGATTTCATGAGAGAGCGGCCAGATGAGGATCCGTCCCCCTGGCCCGAGGATTATCCCATCGACGACATCACCGACAATTCCTGGCCGTATTACTGGAATGAGCGTTTGCGCGGCATGGTAAAGCTGGCGTTGTCCATTCCTGAATTCATGCAGCGTTGAGAGGGGGGAAATAGCATGAAAATCAGCAGACGGGGATTTCTGGCCGGCTCAGCCACCGTTACCGCCGCCCTTGGGGGAACACGCCTGGGCTTGTCAGCCGTTCAAAGCAAGTCTCCGGCCAGCAAAAGAACCCTGGTTTATCTCTTTCTCCGGGGAGGGATGGATGGGCTGAACCTGGTGGTGCCCAGGAGCGGCGTCCATCGCACGCAATATCTGAACAAACGCCCCAATATTGCCGTACCTTACAACCAGATGCATGACCTGAACGGCGCTTTTGGCCTGCATGGCGCCTGTGATGGACTCAAGAGCCTTTACGACAGTGGCAAGCTTGCCTTCATTCACGCCGTGGGAATGCCAGAGGGGCAGTCCTCCCGCAGTCATTTCGACTCCCAGGAAATGTATGAACTGGGAACTCCCGGAAATCTGGCGACTACCACTGGCTGGCTGGCCCGGCATATGAACACTTCTCCACATATAGCGTCCTATGCCACCATCCCCTCTCTGGCGACCACTTCCTCCGCGCCCACCAGTCTTCTTGGGGATTTCAGGGCCATGTCCCTGGATGATGCCAGCAGTTTCCATCCCAATTCGGGCCGCTATGGTGACGAACACATAAGGGCGTTGGCAAGTATTTATGACGGCAATTCCAGCCTGGATTATGCGGTGCGAAATTCCCTGGATATGATAGACCTCCTGGAGCAGATCGATATCACCGTGCCTGACAGTTATCCCAATACGGGGCTTGCTGATGACCTGGGTCTGGTGGCCGGCATGATAAAAGAGAATGTCGGTCTGCAGGTGGCCACGGTGGATTACGGTGGCTGGGATACCCACAACGGTCAGGGTAACGATGGAGGCGGCTATTTCGCCACCCATGTGGGAGACCTTTCTGCCGCCATCAAGGCCTTCCTGGATGACCTGGAATCCGCGGGCCTGATCGATGACGTGGTGCTGGTGGTGCATTCGGAATTTGGCCGCCGTGTACGTGAGAACGGCAACCAGGGCACTGATCATGGTACGGCGCAGCCCATGATGGTGGCTGGAGGCAAGGTGCTGGGCGGCCAGATCTACGGTTCCTTCCCGGGATTGAGAGATACCGATCTCTATCTCAATACCGATTTGCGCATGACCACGGATTTCCGGCAGGTGCTCTGTGATGTGGTGGGTAACTTTCTGCTCAATCCCAACCTTTCCACTGTCTTTCCCGGCTATACGGGGCCAAAATCCATTGGTCTGTTCGATACCAACAGCATATTCGCCAACGGATTCGAGTAAAATCCCGGGTTTGGCACTACCTTGCCCCGTGCGATGCCAGGTCGTGCGGGGTTTTCTTTCTTCGGGGGCATGGAATCCGGAACACTCCTATAGGAATGTAAGGATTGTCCTACATACAGGATAAGGATGGGGCACTTACACTTGCCTTGCGGAAAATGGATATCCGCTGAATTATCAGATTCTTACAGGGAGTTCAAACATGAAGAAGATGATCATGCCTATTTCGACGTTGAGCGCCATGCTGTTCCTGTCACTGACCTCCGGAAGCGGCCTGGCGGAGGAAGGGAATATCTGCAAGGGAATGGAGCAGGAAGCCTGTTCCCAGTCCACCGCCTGTCGCTGGATCAAGCCATACAAGCGCAGTGACGGCATCAAGGTGGCTGGCTATTGCAGGAAGCTGCCGGGACAGAAAGGCCAGGCATCCCGGGACAAGGACGCATCCAGCAAGAAAGGCTGAGCCGTTTCCTGGCGACGCAGGAGAACCTTGCGGCATACTA